>JBFGRH010000057.1:0-9999 GCA_041563795.1 Nitrospiraceae bacterium
ACATCGCCGACGGTCCCGATGGCGCCGCGCTGATTGCGAATGATACGTCGGTCAGTCTCAGTGTCCGAGGCCGTGGCGTTCACGCGCGGGCGCATGTCCGTGCACGAGCCACGAGTGTCAGTTGGCGGGTTTGCCTGCCGGAGGATCTGCGGGCGGCGCGGCAGGTGGAGCAGCGAGCGGGGCAGCAGGTGGAGCCGCAGGCGGAGCGGCAGGAGGGCTTGGCGCGGGCGGTCCCGCTGGAGGAGAAGGCGCGGTTGGAACCGGTGCGGTCGGCACACTCGATTTAGCGGCCGGCGGGGCTTCTTTTGGCGCGGCCTTTGGCGCCGGTTTTGCGGCAGGTTTTGGCGCCGGCTTGGCTTTCGGTTTGGCCGCGGGTTTCGCGGGCTTTTCCGGTTCCTTGACCGGCGGCGGCGGCTCCTCCAGCTTGACACTGACATCGAACGAGCTTTCACCTCCGTCGTCCCGGCCGTCCCGGCCCACGCTGTAGATGGTGCCTTGCGATGCGTTCCAGACCATCGGGATGCCCGTGAAGGGGTCATAATAGTCCGGGCCGGCCTTGCCGATGGCGCCCGCCATGGTCTGATCGTGGGGAGCGGCCATCAGGATCACCTGCAAACTGGCCAGGCGCAGCCGGGCATCCGCTTCACGCACGTAGCCGAGGACGGGGCCCCATGCCGGTTCCGGCGCGCTGGCAAAAATGTTGTTCACGGGGTTCAAGACGGGATCGAGGACGTTGCGAGGCCCCCGCTTGGCCGCCTCGTGCAGGGTTGGAAGCTTGATGGGGGCGTTGTTGAATGCCTTGACGAGATCTTCGTAGTAGCCGGCGTACAGGTTCAGCGTCCGCTGCTTCTTCGCCAGCGCGAGCAGGACGGGATTGGTCGGCAGCGGAGCCTCGATTCGCTCGAACGTGTCGGCTCCCAGGCCCGTCAAGGAACTCAGCCAGCGCTCGTTGTCCTCCGATTGCTGCCGGGGGCCCGGTCCCTGGCTCACGGGAACGGACTTGAACCGGCTCAGCCCGGTCACGAATTCGTGCTGCACCAGCCAGCGCAGTGATTTTTCCTCGTCCGTCATCGGCACCGCGAGGGCGGCCAGCCGCTTGGTGGCCGTGGCGTCCGGTTGACGGCTCAACATGGCGGAAATCAGCCGGACATCATCGTTGATGGCGGCGGCCGCCAGCAATTTCACGGAGGGCGTCTTGGCATGGGCCAAGGCCACGCGCCAGGACGGAAGATCCACCGACAACAGGTCGAGCCCCTTGGCCTGGCCCTGGAAGAATCCGTCCGCCAGATACACCCGATGCGTCAGGAACAGCTCCCGCACCCGCGGGCTGCCCGTGTGACCGTAGCCCTCGTCGTCGAACGGCATCTCGAGCCATTGGGCGTACCGGGTCAGCAGTTGGTTGGAGGAGGCCCGGAAGGTTTTCAGGGTTTCTTCGAACTGCTCGGGGTGCGCGACGAGGTCTTCGATCTTCCACCCCTGGATCATCTGTGTCAGGTCGGGCGACAGGCGCAGTTCGGTGCGTCCCTCCTTGGCATAATCGTAGAAGTAATGGCCGCGCCCGTCTTCCGCTTCCCGCCAGATGTCGTAGCCGGTCTTGACGGGGTCCGCATTCGCCGCCGCGGCGAATCCGACGAGCATGTAGTAGCCGTTTTCAGTCGTGCTTGCGACGATATCGGGGGGCGGCACGGTGAAGGCGGTGAATGACTCGGAGGCCGGATCCTTGGCGCCTGAGAAGACCAGGCCGCTGATATTGATGGCCGCCACGAGCAGGGCGAGCAGAAGTAGAGACCCGAACATTCTTCCCATTGAAGGTCCTCGGCCAGAAGAAAATTGCGCCTGTTCAGTATGGGGATATATCAAAGTGCTCAACTGATTGCAATTCAAGAGCATTTGCGCGGATGCCAGGAACTCTTCGGGCTCCAAAGGGAGGTGGCCACATTGTCGCCTGGGCATGCCGAGACTTTGGGCTTGACTCCTTCGGAGGGGCTCACTAGAGTGCCCCCACAAGCTAACAGTCCGGGTGAAGGGAAGAGGGTGTGAAACCCTCGCGGTCCCGCCGCTGTGACTGGGGACGAAACCCGCAAGAACCACTGTCCATTTCCGAGGATGGGAAGGTGCGGGGAGTAGGCGAATCCTCCAGAAGCCAGAAGACCTGCCCGACTGAAGACCGACATTCCCTCGTGGGCTGGGGAATAGGTGAGGGTGACGCAGCGGGATCAATCCTCAGGGTCGCACAGGCCTTGGGGATTTTTTGTTGTGAACGCACGTCACGGGCAGCGGGCAGCAGCGAGCGGACTGGCTCTGATCCGGGGCTGTTGGCTGGCCGCCGTCGGCTGCCTGCTGATGACAGGGACGGTTCAAGCCGAAGAGGCCGGGCAGATGGCGACGAAGCGCCGACAACAGGGCATCCTGACCGGCATGCCGTTCATGGCCAACCTGGCGTCGCGCTCGTTCGTGGACGACGCGGGGAGGAAGATCTTCGTCGCGGACCCTCCGACGCGCATCGTCTCGCTGGCGCCCAGCGTGACGGAAATGCTCTTCGCCATCGGGGCCGGAGAGCGCGTCGTCGGCGTCACCTCCTTCTGCAACTATCCTCCCGAAGCGCAGGCCAAACCCAAGGTCGGAGGCGCCTTCCCCAATCTCGAGGTGGTGCTGAGTCTCAAGCCCACGCTGGTGCTGGCCCCGCGCGATTTCATCCGTCCCGACATGGTGGCCAAGCTGGACCAGCTCAAGATCCCCCTCTTCATCCTCGAAACCAATAACATCGAGGATGTGCTGCGACACATCCAGACGGTCGGGCGGATGCTGGGCCGGTCGGAACAATCCGATGCGGTGGCGGGAGACCTGCGCCGCCGCGTGGCCGACGTCAAGACGCGCACGGCCGGTGCCGCGCGTCCCCGCGTGTTCTACGTGCTGAACAGCGATCCCCTCATGACGGCCGGTCCCGGGAGTTTCATCCACCAGCTGATCGAACTGGCCGGAGGCACGAACGTGGCGGCCGACGCGCCGGTGGCCTATCCCCGGCTGAGCCTGGAAGAAGTCATCCGGCAGGATCCGCAGGTGATCCTGTTTCCCGTCGGCGACGAGGAGGACATCCCGAACGAGGAGCAACAACGCTGGCTGCGCTGGCCGACGCTGTCGGCGGTCAAACAAAACCGGTTCGTGCGCATTCCCAGCGTGCTGCTGGACCGGCCTGGTCCCCGCGTCGTCGACGGGCTCGAACAACTCGCGCGAGAGCTGCACCCGGCCCTCTTTCCGCCCGGAGGATCGCGGTGACGCGCGGCGCGGCCGTTCCCGTCGCGGAGGACGCCCACCCCGGCGCGGGCATCGCGCCATCGATCCTCACCATCACACGTTGGCTGGGGACCCTGTCGGCGCTGGCGGTGGCCAGCGTGGCCACGGTGCTGGTGTGTCTGCACTTCGGCGCGGAGCGGATCAGCCCGGGGGAGGCGGCCACCATTATCTGGCGGGCGGTGCACGAGGGACGCCAGGCTGCGGAATCCACCGGGACGGCCGCCGTGATCGTGCTCGAGGTCCGGTTGCCCCGTCTGGCACTGGGGTTCCTGGTCGGCGGCTGCCTGGCCGCGGTGGGAGTCGCCTTGCAGGCCATGCTGCGCAATCCTCTTGCCGATCCCTATGTGCTCGGGGTCTCCGGGGGAGCGGCCCTTGGCGCGTCGCTGGCGATCGTGACGGGCCTGTCGGCCGCGGGGGCGCTCTGGCTGCCGCTGAGCGCGTTTGCGGGCAGCCTCCTGTCCCTGGTCCTGCTCTATCGCATCGCGGCAGTCTACGGCTACCTGTCCGTGCACACGCTCCTGCTGGCCGGGGTGATCATCAATGCGCTGTTTTCCGCGCTGATCATGTTCCTCACGTCCCTGATGGACCCGACGCATGCGTTCCGGGTCCTGTCGTGGATGCTGGGCTCGCTGGGCGCGCCGGACGATCTCTCCCTGTCGGTGGTCACGGGGTTGGCGGCGATCGGAGGGGTGCTGCTGGCGCGGCAGGCGCGCGCGCTCAATCTCCTGACCGTGGGCGAGGAGTCTGCACGGTCGCTCGGCGTCGATGTCGAAGGCGTCAAGCGGACGCTCCTGGTGACCACGGCGCTGCTGACGGGGGCGGTGGTGTCGGTCAGCGGGCTGATCGGATTCGTCGGCATGGCCGTTCCCCATGCGGTCCGGATGTTGTGCGGAGCCGACAACCGGCTGCTGATGCCGGCCTGCGCCTTTGCGGGAGGGATCTTCTTGGTGATCGCGGATACCGTCGCGCGGACCGCGCTGGCGCCGGCTGAACTGCCGGTCGGGGTGATGACGGCGCTCGTTGGCGCGCCGTTTTTCCTGTATCTCCTGGTCGCCCGCAAGGGCGGGAGGGCCCTGTGACCACGGCGGGTCGTTCGAAATCCGATGGAGCCGCCTATTGCCTGGACGGGGTGGGATTCCACTACGGGCCGAGCCGGACCTCGACGGAAGCCGGGACGGACGGATGGGCGCTCCGTGGCCTTGGTTGCGAGGTGCGCGAGGGGGAGATCCTGGGCATCATCGGGCCGAACGGGTCCGGCAAGTCCACGCTGCTCAAGCTGCTCGGCTCCATTCTGCACCCGCATCGCGGAACCATCCGCCTGCAGGGCCGTGCCCTGAATTCGGTCTCACGGCCGGAACTGGCCCGCCTCGTCGCCTACGTGCCGCAGTTCAGCTCCGTGGTGTTTCCGTTCACGTTGGCGGAGCTCGTCCTGATGGGACGGTTCCCGCATCGGCGGGCCGGCGGCGCGCTCGCGGGGGTCGGATGGGAAACGGCGGAGGACGTGCAGGCGGCCGAGCGGGCCATGGACGCGATGGAGATTCTCCATCTGGCGGACCGGTCGGTCAGCGAAGTGTCGGGCGGGGAGCGGCAGCGGGCCTTTATCGCGCGCGCGCTGGCGCAGGCGCCGAGCATGCTCTTGCTGGATGAGCCGACGGTGTTTCTCGATCTGCGACATCAACTCGATATCTGCACGATGATGCGCCGGCTGAATCGTGAGCAGGGCCTGACGGTGGTGTGGGTCTCCCATGATCTCAACCTGGCCGGCCAGTATTGCGGCCGCCTGCTGCTGTTGCAGGAAGGAGCGCTCGCGCGGTTGGGTGCGCCGGCGGAGGTGTTGCAGCCGGAGGTGATCGAGTCGGTCTATCGTTGCCCGGTGCTCGTTGACCGCCATCCGGCGTCCGGCGCGCCCCGCGTGACCTTGCCGTGACGAATGTGCGGCGGGAGGGCCCGTGCCCGGCCACCCGCTGTGTGCGCAAGGGGGCACGTGAATCCACGTGGGAGGTTTGATCGGAAGAGTCTGACAGCGACGGGGAAGATGGTGCAAGTCCATCACGGTACCGCCACTGTAAGCGGGGAGTGACTCTGCATAGACGCCACTGTGCGCTGAGGCGCGTGGGAAGGCGCAGGGTCGCGGTGATCCGCAAGTCAGGAGACCCGGTTGTCGGACGGTTCTACTGATCCCTTCGAGTCAAGGGGAGGTAGTGTCATGTTCCAGGGTCTATGTGCGCATTTGAAGAGTGTTTGTTTCGTGACGGTCCTCATCGGGGTGTTTCTTGGTGTGCCTCAGGGGCGAGCGGAGGAAAGCTCCACAGGCCGATCTGGAGAAGACGTGGTCGTGCAAGTGCCGGAAGTCATCACCAGTGCAACGAAAACGCCGCTTCCTGCAAGCCAAGTCACAAGCGCTGTTGAAGTCATAACCGGCCGGGAGCTTGAACAGAAGAAAATCAAGACCGTGTTTGATGCGCTGCGGTTAGCGCAGGGCGTCACCGCATTCTCGAACGGTGGCCCCGGATCGCTCGCCAACGTGCAGATCCGCGGCACCAAGAGCGCTCATACGTTGGTGGTGATCGACGGGACCATCGTCAACAGTCCGACCAACGGCGCCTTCAATTTTGCCAACCTGACAGCCGACAACATCGAACGGATCGAGATCCTCCGCGGGGCCCAGAGCATGCTGTGGGGCTCCGATGCGATCGGGGGCGTGATCAACATCACAACCAAGCGGGGGAGCGGCAAGCCGACGGCATCCGCGTTCGTGGAATACGGCTCCTTTGCGACCATACGCGAAGGCGGGTCCGTATCCGGCGCCAAGGGACCGTTTGATTTTGCCGTGTCCATCTCCCGCTGGGACACAAGCAACTTTTCCGCCGTCAACTACGAGCGTGGCGCGGCCGAGCGGGACGGGTTTCACAACTGGCAAGGGTCGGGACGGATCGGCTACGCCCTGCCGAAGGATGGACGCCTGGAAATGAACCTGCGATGGTGGAATTCAGACGTGAATCGGGACAGTGCCTTCGGGACGACGCGGAACGACGTGTTCGGCGCCAAGAGCACGACTCGGGCCCTGATACTCAGTGGGACCTACGAACAGCCGATCACGAACTGGTGGAACCAAAAACTGACGCTGGCCCAAAACAACGAGCGGCAACTCGATTTCAGCGGATTGTCCCAGAAAAATTTGACGACGGGGGCAATTACGACGCCGTTTGTGTCCTCCAGCGATCTGGAGGTCTTGAACCGGCGGATCGAATGGCAGCACAACTTTCGGGTGGGCAAGCCGCTCCTCCTCACGGCAGGCTACCAGTTCCGGGAAGAGCAGGGCGACGCGAGTGGCTTCTATGGCGCGGCGCAACCGAATCGGTTGCTCTCGTCGCATGCCGGATTTGCGCAGGCCCAGGTGAACGTCGACGACAGGCTGTTGCTGACCGCAGGCGTGCGGCAGGACAGCTATAATGTCTTTGGCGATGCCACGACCTACCGCGTGACGGGCGGGTATCTTTTCAAGGAAACCGGAACCAAGGTCCGCGCGAGCTATGCGACGGGGTTCAGGACGCCGACGTTGAACGATTTGTTTTTCCAGAACGCGAACAACCCCGCCCTCAAGCCTGAAAAAAGCCGGAGCATGGACATCGGGATCGAACAACGGTTGTTGAAGGATAAATTGCTGTTGAGCGCCGGGTATTTCTGGAACCGCTTCAGCGATCTGATTCAATTCGTGAGCTCGGCCACCTGTCCTCCAGCCACGGGTGGATCGTGCCCGGTCAATATCGCCAATTCGAGAAGCCATGGATGGGAGTTCGGGTTTACTTATGCCGTGCTGAAGAATCTCGACCTGAGGGGGCAGTACACCATGACCCTGACCAGGAACTTCCCCGTCTCGGGCAGCAACACCAGACTGGCCCGCTGGCCGGTGGACCAGGCCAGCCTCGGTGTGGGCTATCGGCCGGTTGAGGCGGCGCAGGTGAACGTGGATTACCGGTTTGTCGGCGGGCGGAACGACGATGCGGCCAATACCAGGAATCTTCGATCTGGCTCTTTCGGGGTTGTGAACCTGTCCGCGACCTACGAGGCAACGAAAAACGTGCAGGTCTTCGGCCGAATTGATAATCTGTTCAACCAGCAGTACGAGGAGATCCTGTCTTTTGGGACGCCCATACGGTCCGTGTTCGGCGGGCTCAAGTTTACGTACTAACTGGAGGGAGCAGGGCAAGAGTGCGGATCACGAAAGTCTACACGCGCACCGGCGACGCGGGGAAAACCCGCCTCGCCGGGGGGCAGCAGGTCTGGAAGGACGACCTGCGGGTCGAAGCCTACGGCACGGTCGATGAGCTCAATGCCATGATCGGCGTGGTCCGCGCCTTCCACGCCGGCACGCGCCGGCGCGGCTCCGCCTCGGCACAATTGGACAAGGACTTGCGGTGGGTTCAACACAAACTGTTCGATCTGGGGGGTATTCTGGCCACGGTTCCCGGGCAGGTGTTTCCGAACATGCCGCGCGTCGGAAAAGCGGATGTGGTCCGGCTGGAACGGGCCATTGACCGGTGCCAGTCCAAGTTGGCTCCGCTGAAGGAGTTCATTCTGCCAGGGGGCGGGATTGTGCCCAGCCTGCTGCATCAGGCTCGGACGGTGTGCCGGCGCGCGGAGCGCCTCTGCGTGCGATTGTCGCGTCAGGAATCCGTGGATCGGTCGAGCGTCATGTTTCTCAACCGCCTCAGTGATGCCTTATTCGTCTTTGCGCGGTGGAGTGCGAAGATGAACCGGGAGCCGGAGGTCCTGTGGGAGCGGCAGCCCTGAAAATCACCAACTCCCTGGCACGCGCGTAGTTCGCTGAACCATCGTAGCCGGTCCGAACCTTGCATTAGTAATCGTATGATTTTTCCCAGGAATCATCCTGCCTAAATCACTCCAACCCTCTGTTATTCAAAGCATCTCCAGCTTGACAGCATAGGGCGAAAGGCATAGTCTACATTTTCTTGGAAGGGGAATATCTGCACATTGTTTTGCCAACCGTTCAAAGTTGAACAGGCATCGTCCACCTTTCCGGCTTTGTAGAATCGAGGGACGTGGGAAGAGGAGGAGTCGCTATGAGCGTCCAAGTGATCCTGCGCAGTCTTGGTGGGGGAATCATGGCCTGGATGCTGATAATGGGGAGTCCTGTCCATGCCGCCAACGAAGCGGAGACGGCGGATTACCTGATTAAATTGGTAAAAGCAGGCCGGATCGTGGTCTCGGATAATCAGACGCTGATCAACGATCCGACCAAGGGGGATAAGGGCTTTACCCCGGAGGTATTCGGCCAGAAAACGGCCCAGTTATTCCTTGAAAAGACCAAGATCGACCTGACCAGGCCGCCGAATAGTGAACTGACGAGGCTGCTCCATGCCCTGCTGGAATCAGGGAAGGAAGTCGTCGCCGATTCGCAACTCGTCATCAACAAGCCCGGGCTCGGGTTCAAGGGGTTTCTGCCCGCCGTCTGGAACCGACGGGCCGGCGAGATCTTTCAGGAGAAAACCGGCATTCGCCTGAAGCTGACCAACGAGGACTATCGCAACCCGAAGAATAAGCCGGATGAGTTCGAGACGGAAATCCTCAAGCTGTTTGCGGACCCGAGTTATCCCAAGGGCAAGGAGTACAGCCGCGTGACGACGGTGAGCGGGAAGACGGCGTTGCGTTTCATGTCGCCGGAGTACGCGAGCAAGGCCTGTTTGAGCTGTCACGGGGAACCGAAGGGCGAACGTGACATCACGGGCGGCAAGAAGGAAGGGTGGAAGGAAGGCGGGCTGGCAGGGGCGATCAGTCTTATTATCCCGGTGCGATAGTCCTGGTGCACGAGGCGATATTTGTCATGGGGGGAAGGCATCAATGAGCAAGATCGTGGTGGTGGATGATTCCTACGCGGAGCTGCAGATGATCGAAGGCGTCCTCAAGGGCGCCAATCACACGGTGGTGTCCTATCCGAACACCGAAAAATTGGAGGACAAGCTGGCGACCGAGCGGCCGGACCTGATCATCATGGATGTGGTCATGCCTGGTCGAAACGGCTTCCAGGCCTGCCGGGACCTCAAGAACAACGATAAGTTCAAAGCCATTCCGGTGTTGCTCTGCTCCTCCAAGGGACAGGAGAGCGACAAGTTCTGGGGACAGCAGCAGGGCGCCAACGGCTACATCGTCAAGCCGTTCAAGAACGAGGATCTGCTCGCGGCGGTCAAGAAGGTCCTCGGCTAGGCGGACGCACCCAGCGCATGGAGAATGCCAACCTACCGGTTCAGCAGGGGCAGCCGGCCGATGTGCGCGGGCAGGCGGGCACCCAGTCCAAGGTCTGCCTGCTGACGATCGGCGGCGAGGTCTACGCGGTGGACCTGCGTAACGTGCGGGAAGTGTTCGAAGTGGATGTGATCACGCCGGTGCCGGGCATGCCCTCCGCGCTGGTCGGGGTGACCAACGTCCGCGGCGCCGTCATCCCCGTCATGGATCTCCGCCGATTGCTGGACGTGCCGTCGGCAGGGCCGGCGCTCCGCTACGCGGTCATCATCAGGCACGGCCACCACCAAGTGGGCGTGCTGGTGGAGAAGGTCCCTGAGATCCGGACCGTGCAGACGGACCAGTTCCTGCCCACGCCGTCCGGCGACGCGCGGGAGGGCAAGCCCTTCTTGACGGCCGTGCTGCGGCTGGATGATCGGATGGGTGGGGTGGTGGAAGTGCCGA
>JBFGRH010000058.1:0-9973 GCA_041563795.1 Nitrospiraceae bacterium
AGCCCGCAGAAGACCATGGGGCGGACGTCCTTGTAGCCGGGAAGGGGCGCCTCCGTCGGCTTGGCGGCATCCGTGAGCGTGTCGCCGATCTTCGTGTCGGCCACCTCCCGCATCCCGGCGCAGACATAACCGACATCGCCGGTCCCCAGCTGCTCCGTCTTCGTGCGCTTCGGAGTGAAGCGGCCGACCTCCATGACTTCGAAGGTCCGGCCGTTCGACATGGCCCGGATTTTCATGCCGGGCTTGATCTGCCCGTCGAAGACGCGGGTCAGCACGATGACGCCCTGGTAATTATCGAACCAGGAATCGAACACGAGCGCCTTCAGCGGCTTGGCGGGATCGCCCGACGGCGGCGGAATGCGCGTCACGATGGCGTCCAGGACTTCCTGGACCCCGCGGCCTTCCTTGGCGCTGATGAGGAGCGTATCCTTGACGTCCAGCCCGAGCACGTCCTGAATCTGCTGCTTGACGCCCTCGACGTCGGCGCCGGGCAGGTCGATCTTGTTGATGACCGGCACGATGACGAGGTTGTTCGCGATGGCCAGGTGCGCGTTGGCGATCGTCTGCGCCTCGACGCCCTGGCTGGCGTCCACGAGCAGCAGGGCCCCTTCGCAGGCGGCCAGGCTGCGCGAGACCTCATAGGTGAAGTCCACGTGGCCCGGCGTATCGATCAGGTGCAGCGCGTAGCGGTTGCCGTCGGCCGCCTCGTAGTCGAGGGCCACGGCGTGGGCTTTAATGGTAATCCCCCGCTCGCGTTCCAAATCCATCGCATCCAGAATCTGCGCACGGGCCTCCCTCGACGTAATGGCCCCGGTTGCCTCCAGAAGCCGATCAGCGAGGGTGGATTTCCCGTGATCAATATGGGCGATGATTGAGAAGTTCCTGGTGTGAGTTTGCAAGTCGTTGTTCCTGCTGACAAAATCGGTTCATTATAGAGGTCGGGCTTCCGGTTGTCAAAGTGGTCCCCGGCACATATAATCCGCTGGCCCCCGCCCGTTTCACCCTCACGCGCATCGGAGTGCCATGGCGTCATCGCGACGAGACCGACAGCTGGCCCGGTGGGATCGAAAGTTTCTCTGGCATCCCTTCACGCAGATGCGCGAGTGGGAGCGGGAGGACCCGCTGATCATCACGCGCGCCAACGGCGCCCATCTGTACGACGCGGCGGGGAGAAAATATCTCGACGGGGTCTCGTCCATCTGGCTCACCGTCCACGGACACCGGCATCCCGCCCTCGACCGCGCGTTGCGTCAGCAGGCGGCGAAGATGGCGCACAGCACGCTGCTCGGGCTGTCGCATCCCCCGGCGATCACGCTCGCGCGCGAGCTCATCCGGATCGCACCCCGCGGACTCACGCGGGTCTTTTATTCCGACGACGGGTCGACGGCGATGGAGATCGCGTTGAAGATGGCGGTCCAGTACTGGCGTCAACGCGCCCCCGGCGCCGGCCCGAAGCGGACGTTTCTCCACCTCAAGCTCAGCTATCACGGCGATACGGCCGGCGCAATGAGCGTCGGCGGGATCGAGCTGTTCCAACGGCGCTACCGGCCCCTCCTCTTTCCGGCGGTCACGGCGGAGCCCCCCTACTGCTACCGCTGTCCGCTCAAGCTGACCTATCCCTCCTGCGAGCTGGCCTGCGTGGATCCGGTCGAGCACATTCTGAAACGGCGGCATCGGGACCTGGCCGGCCTGGTCGTCGAACCGCTGGTCCAGGCGGCCGCCGGCATGATCACGGCGCCGCCCGGCTACCTGGCCCGGCTTCGGCGGTTGTGCACGAAATACAAGGTGCTGCTCATCGCCGACGAAGTGGCGACCGGGTTCGGGCGCACGGGGCGGATGTTCGCCTGCGAGCATGACGGGGTGACGCCCGACCTGATGGCGATCAGCAAGGGCCTGACCGGGGGCTACCTGCCGCTGGCGGCCACCCTGACGACCGAGGAAATCTACCGGGCCTTTCTCGGACGCTACGATGAGTGGAAAACCTTTTTTCACGGGCACAGCTACACGGGCAACCCGCTGGGCTGCGCGGTGGCGCTCGCAAGTCTCGAGGTGTTTCGCCGGGAGCGGACGCTGGCGCGCCTGCAGCCCAAGATCACGGCGCTGGCCCGCCTCCTGCGTCCACTCAAGGACCTGGCGCACGTGGGGGACATCAGGCAGCGCGGGTTCATGGTGGGCATCGAGCTCGTTCGGGACCGGGAGAGCAAAGCCCCCTACCGGCTCGAACGACGGATGGGACATCGGGTGGCGATGGACGCGCGGCGACGGGGACTCATCCTCCGTCCCTTGGGCAACGTGATCGTCCTGATGCCGCCCCTGAGCGTCTCCCTGCGCGAGTTGACGCGGATGGTGGCGATCGTCCGCGAGTCCATCCGCGCCGTCACCGGGGCCTGAGCGCCGTGCCGTGCGGGCTCCAGTTGCTGTTTTTCTATCGGCAAAATCCGTAGTCGGGTATACTCCGGCCTGAGTTTCGACAAGGTGGGGGCCCTGCGATGCCGCGTGATCTTCCCCTCGGAAACGGATCCCTGCTCGTCACCTTCGACCAGGCCTACCAGCTTCGCGATCTCTACTGGCCGCACGTCGGACACGAGAATCACACCAAGGGGTCGGTGAACCGGTTCGGGGTCTGGGTCGACGGCCAGTTCAGGTGGATCGCCGACGCCGGCTGGACCCGCCGGCTGCGCTACGACGGCGAGACGATGGTCTCGAAGGTTGAACTGCTCCACAAGGATCTGCCGGTCACCCTCGTGTGCCACGATGCCGTCGACTTCCACGAGAATCTCTTCGTGCGGCGGATCGATGTCACGAGCACGGCGAAACACGACCTCGACGTCCGCCTGTTCTTCCACCTGGACCTGAACATTTCGTCGCACGAGGTCGGCGATACCGCCTACTACGAGCCGGAACGGCGCAGCGTCTACCATTACAAGGGCGCCCGCTGGTTCCTGGTCAACACCGCCACGCCGGGCAAGAAATCCACGGATGCCAAGGACACCGTGGAGGGCTGGCATATCGGCGTGCAGCAGTGGGCCTGCGGCCACAAGGGGGTCAACAATCTGGAGGGGACGTGGAAGGATGCCGAGGATGGCACCCTGTCCGGCAATGCCATCGCCCAGGGAGCCGTGGACTCCACCGTCGCCGCGCACCTGCCCGTGAAGCCGGGCGAGACGAAATCCGCCTACTACTGGATTGCCGTCGGGACCAACTTTGAGGAAGTCACCCGGATCAATCGGTCCGTCCGGCATCGCGGCCCCTGGAGTTTTATCGACCGGACGGCGGCCTATTATAAACTCTGGCTGGGCTGCCATCACCCCGACTTCGCCGACCTGTCCCCGGACATCATCCGGCTGTACCAGCTGAGCCTGCTGGTGATCCGGACGCAGGTGGACCACGGCGGTGCCATCATCGCGGCGAACGATTCCGATATTGTGTCCGCCGTCCGGGACACCTATTCCTACATGTGGCCGCGTGACGGCTCCCTCGTGGCGTCCGCGCTGGATCGGGCCGGGTACCTCTGGATGACCAGGATGTTCTACCGGTTCTGCGCCGATGTGATGAGCAAGGAAGGCTACCTGCTCCACAAGTACAACCCGGACGGCACGCTGGCTTCGAGCTGGCATCCGTGGATCCGGGACGGACAAAAGGACCTCCCGATCCAGGAAGACGAAACGGCGCTGGTGCTCTGGGCGCTCTGGAAGCATTTCCAGAAGTGGAAGGACGTCGAGTACATCAAGCCGCTGTACCGGTCCCTGATCATCCGCGCCGCCGATTTTCTCACGGCCTACCGCCACCCGGACACGGGGCTGCCGAAAACCTCCTACGACCTGTGGGAGGAACGGCGCGGCGTGCTGGCCTTCACCGTGTCGGCGGTCTGGGCCGGGTTGATGGCGGCGGCCAACTTTGCGAAGGCCTTCGGCGAGACGGAGGCGGCGGAACGGTATACCAAGGCGGCCGACCAGATGAAGGCCGGCACGGAGTCCGTGCTGTACCACCCGGAGCTGAAGCGGTTCGTGCGGATGGTGAACCGCAAGAAGGACAAGAGCTGGGACCACGACCGGACGATCGACTCCTCGATGTACGGGCTCTGGTATTTCGGCATGTTTGCCCCGGACGATCCGCGGATCGTCCGGACGATGGAGGCGATCCGGGACGGGCTGACGGTCAAGACGGCGGTGGGCGGCCTGGCGCGGTACGAGAACGACTACTACCATCAACAGAGTCAGGACATCGCCAACGTGCCGGGCAATCCCTGGTTCATCTGCACCCTGTGGCTGGCCGAGTGGATCATCGCGACGGCCAAGACGCGCGCGGACCTCAAATCGGCCGTCTCCCTGCTCGAGTGGTGCGTCCGGCACGGCTTGCCGTCCGGCGTGCTCGCCGAACAGGTCCATCCCTCATCCCACGCTCCCCTGTCGGTCTCTCCTCTCACCTGGAGTCATGCGACCGTCGTGATGACAGTCCAGGAATACCTCGAAAAGTGGCGGACGCTGGAATCGTAGGCTGACCGGACTCGCAGGATCTGCAAGGGGGAAGAACGTGGCCCGGGAACGCGTGCTGGCGATCGATATCGGCGGGAGCGGCATCAAGGTGATGCTGCTCAACGGGGCCGGCGCGCCTGCGGGGAAACGGCGGCGTGTAAAAACGCCCCGGCCCGCCACGCCCGAAGCGGTCCTGGAGGCGACGGTGAAGCTGGCCGCCGGGGCCGGCGCGTTCGCACGGGCAAGCGTCGGGTTTCCCGGGGTCGTGCGGCATGGGGTCACGCTCACGGCTCCCAATCTCGACGGGGACTGGGCCGGCTACCCTCTGGCCAAGCGGCTCGCGAAGCGGCTGGAGCGGCCGGTGCGGGTTGCGAACGACGCGGATGTCCAGGGATTCGGGGCGATCGAGGGCCGCGGCGTCGAGCTCGTGCTCACGCTGGGCACCGGGTTCGGATCGGCCCTGTTCATCGACGGGCACCTGGTCCCAAATCTGGAGTTGGCCCACCACCCCTTTAGAAAGAGCAAGACGTACGAGGATGAACTGGGGAAGGAAGCATTGAAGCGGCTGGGCAAGAACAAATGGAGCAAGCGTCTCGCCGAGGCCATCGACACGACCCAGCGACTCTTCAACTACGACCACCTCTACCTCGGCGGCGGGAATTCGAAGAAGATCCGGCTGACGCTGCCCGAGCGGGTGACGGTCGTCTCAAACCGGGCGGGGCTTCTGGGCGGGATTGCGCTGTGGCGGACGGACTCCTGACGGCGCGGCCCGAGGGAGTCGCCGGCTTCAGGTCAGCGTGATCGGCTCACCGCGGGAGACTTTTAAACGGTCTGCGGCGCTGCCTTCCTTGAGAAAGACCTCGACCTGCCCGTTACTGTTGATCAGCGCATGGGGGACCGACGGATCGCCCTGGCTGTAGCTGCGGACGAGGCCGTCGATCGTCACGCCGCCGATGCGGACGGAGACGGTGGACCGCCTGGTTCTGCCCTGGACGTCCTGGACATGAAAGGGCGTGAAGTTGGAAATCAGGTTTCCGAATCGATCGACGTACACGATGGTCCCCGTCAGGGTGCTGCCCTGCCACGCCGGCTCGGCCAGCGGCAATCGCACATAGTCCTGAATCAACTTGCCGTAGGAGCCGGGCTGCTGTCCCCTGGTGAGCCACGCGGCGGCGGGCGCGAACAGATCGCGCCCGTCGAAGGTCGCGCCTTCGGAATCCAGGCGGTACTGCTTGTTCTCGATCTGGCGGACTTCAACGCCGGTCTCCTCCTGGTAGATGTAGCTGAGCAGACCATTGTCGGGCGCGATGAAGAAATGACGGGAGGTGGACACGAGGAGCGGTCGCCGCAGGCTGCCGACGCCGGGATCGACGACCGCCACGTGCACCGTGCCGTCCGGAAAATAGTTGTAGGAGGCCTTGACGAGGTAGGCGGCCTCCTCCACCTGGTGCGGCGTGACCGTGTGCGAGAGGTCCACGAGGCGGGCCTGCGGGTTGATCCCCAGGATCACTCCCTTCATGCTGGCGACAAAATAGTCCCGGTCACCAAAATCAGTCAGCAGCGTGATGACGGAAATGGCGGAGGGCATCTTAGAGATCGTCGAAACGGATCTCGATCACTTCGTATTCGACCACTTTGGCGGGCGTGGTGACGGCGACCTGCTCGCCGACCCGCTTGCCGATCAGGGCCTTGCCGACCGGTGATTGGATCGAAATCTTGCCGTTCTTGAGATCCGCCTCATCCTGGCCGACCAGCGTGTACTGCTTCTTCTGCCGGCTTTCCATCTCGAGCAGCAGGACGGTGGCGCCGAACACGGCGGTGTCGCTCGACCGGCCCGCGGTCTCCACGATCCGGGCGTCGGCGAGCCGCGTCTCCAGTTCATTGATCCGGGACTCGATGAAGCCCTGGCGCTCCTTCGCGGCGTCGTATTCGGCGTTCTCGCTCAAGTCGCCGTGCGAGCGGGCCTCGGCGATGGCCTCGATCACTTTCGGGCGCTCGACCTTTTTTAAGCGGTCCAGTTCGGCCTTGAGCGCTTCGTAGCCCTTCTTGGTGATCGGTGTCGGCATTCAACCTCCAGGCATTTACCGGCGATGATATTCCTGCAGGGACCGGATCGTCAGTTCCTTTTTCAGTATGGCCTCGATCCCCCGGGCGGCCGCGCTGGCGCCGGGCATGGTCGTGCAGTACGCGACGCCGCGCTGCAGGGCCTCCCGCCGGATGGACGCGGAGTCGGCCACTGCGGACTCGCCCCAGACCGTGTTGATCACCAGGCTGATGTCCCCGTTCTTGATGTGATCGACGAGGTGCGGCCGGCCTTCCGTGACCTTGTTGACCGTCTCACTCTCGACGCCGTGCTCGTTCAGGTAGGCCGCGGTGCCCCGCGTGGCCTCGATCCGGAAGCCGAGCTGCCGGAGTTTCCTGGCGACCCGGAGCGCCGCGGGCTTGTCCTGGTCTTTCACGCTGAGCAGGGCCGTCCCGCCCCGCGGCAGCGGCGCGCCGGCCGCCGACTGGGACTTGGCGAAGGCCCAGCCGAAGTCGGCGTCCATGCCCATGACCTCCCCGGTCGATTTCATTTCCGGGCCCAGCAGGACATCCACGCCGGCAAACTTGGTGAACGGGAACACCGCCTCCTTGACCGAGACGTGGGCCGGCGCCGGGGCCGTCGTGAAGCCGAGCTGCGCCAGCGTCCTGCCGAGCATCACTTTCATGGCGAGCTTGGCGAGCGGCGCCCCGATCGCCTTGCTGACGAACGGGACCGTGCGCGAGCCGCGCGGGTTGACCTCGAGCACGTAGATGTCCCCGTTCCGCACGGCGAACTGGACGTTCATCAGTCCGATCACGCCCAGCTCCATGGCCAGCGCCACGGTCTGGCGGCGGATGTCCTCCACCACGGCGGGGGCAAGCGTGTAGGGCGGGAGCGAACAGGCCGAGTCGCCGGAATGCACGCCCGCCTCCTCGATGTGTTCCATGATGCCGGCCACCACCACCTGCGTGCCGTCCGCGATGGCGTCCACGTCGATTTCGATCGCGTCTTCCAGGTACTTGTCGATGAGCACCGGGTGTTCGGGCGAGGCGCTGACGGCCGTGGTCATGTAATGCAGGACGCCGGCTTCGTCGTACACGATTCGCATGGCCCGTC
The DNA here is from genome assembly GCA_041563795.1 of Nitrospiraceae bacterium. Taxonomy (GTDB): domain Bacteria; phylum Nitrospirota; class Nitrospiria; order Nitrospirales; family Nitrospiraceae; genus 2-02-FULL-62-14. The sequence continues at coordinate 7,615 of JBFGRH010000058.1, forward strand.
CTCCCAGCACGTAGGAGGGACGGACCATGACGGGATAGCCGATCTTGCCCGCGATGCGGACCGCTTCGACCGCCGACCGGGCCGTGCCGCTCGCCGGCTGCCGGAGCTGCAGTTTGTCGAGCAGGTCGCGAAACCGTTCCCGGTCCTCCGCGCGGTCGATCGCGTCCGGGCTGGTGCCGAGGATGGTGATGCCGGCCCGCTCCAGCGGAATGGCCAGTTTCAGCGGGGTCTGCCCGCCGAATTGCACCACCACGCCGATCGGCCGTTCCAGGTCCACGATGTTCCGGACGTCCTCCTCGGTGAGGGGCTCGAAATACAACCGGTCGGACGTATCGTAGTCGGTGCTGACGGTTTCCGGGTTGCAATTCACCATGATGGTCTCCACGCCCTCTTCGCGGAGCGCGAAGGCGGCGTGGACGCAACAGTAGTCGAACTCGATCCCCTGCCCGATGCGGTTCGGCCCCCCTCCAAGTATCACCACTTTCTTCCGGTCAGTTGGACGCGCTTCGCAGGTCCGTTCGTAGGTGGAGTAGAGATATGGTGTCTGGGCTTCGAATTCCGCGGCGCAGGTGTCCACGCGCTTGTAGGTGACCCCGCCAGTGGTGCCTGCCGGGGCGCCCGCGATCCGCTGCTGCCGGACGGCTTCCTGCGTCTTGCCGGTCAGTTGCGCGATGCGGCGGTCGGAGAATCCGAGCCGCTTCGCCTCCCAGAGCCGCTCACGGTCCAGCGACGAGGCGGCCGTGCGCAGCTGCGGCTCAAATTCCACGAGCTCGCGCACCTGATCCAGGAACCAGGGGTCGATGTGCGTGAGCATGTACAGCTCGTCGATGGGGAAACCCAGGCGCAGGGCATCCGCCAGGTGCCAGAGCCGGTCCGGGTCCGGAGTCCGGAGCGCCGCCCGGATGTGAGCCACCACGTCATCCCGGTTGGCGTCCGCCGGGACGCCGTGATCGAGGCCGCGCAAGGAGACCAGTCCGTAGCGGTCGACCTCGAGCGAACGCAGCGCCTTGTGCAGGGCCTCCTTGAAGGTGCGTCCCATCGACATGGCCTCGCCCACGGATTTCATCTGGGTCGTCAGCGTCGGATCGGCGCCCGCGAACTTTTCAAAGGCGAAGCGCGGGATCTTGACGACCACGTAATCGATCGTCGGCTCGAAGGCGGCCTTGGTCACGCGGGTGATGTCGTTGGTGATTTCGTCGAGCGTGTAGCCGACGGCCAACTTGGCGGCGATCTTGGCGATGGGGAAGCCGGTGGCCTTTGAGGCCAGGGCGGAGCTGCGCGAGACGCGCGGGTTCATCTCGATGACGACCATCTCGCCGGTCTTCGGGTGCAGGCCGAACTGGATGTTGGACCCGCCCGTGTCCACGCCGATCTCGCGGATGATCCGGACCGCGGCATCCCGCATGACCTGGTATTCCTTGTCGGACAGGGTCATCGCAGGCGCGACGGTGATGCTGTCGCCGGTGTGGATGCCCATCGCGTCGAAATTCTCGATGGGGCAGACGATGACGACGTTGTCCTTGAGGTCCCGCATGACCTCCAGTTCGAATTCCTTCCAGCCGATGACGGACTGCTCGACCAGGATTTCCCCGACCGGGCTCATGGCCAGGCCCCAGTCCACGTGCCGTTCGAACTCCTCGCGGTTGTAGGCGATGTTTCCGCCGGTGCCGCCCATCGTGAACGACGGCCGGACGATGGCCGGAAACCCGACCTGTTCCGCCACCCGCATGGCGTCCTCGCGGGTCCTGGCCACGCCGCTGTCCGGCACCTTGAGACCGATGCGCTGCATGGCCTGCTTGAAGGTCTCACGGTCCTCCGCCTTGTGGATGGCCTCGACGGAGGCGCCGATCAACCGGACATTGTATTTCGCGAGCGTGCCGCGCTTCGCCAGGCCGACCGCCGTGTTGAGCGCCGTCTGTCCGCCCATGGTCGGCAGGAGCGCATCCGGGCGTTCCCGCTCGATCACCTGCTCGACGACGTCCACGGTGATGGGCTCGATGTAGGTGCGGTCGGCCAGTTCCGGGTCGGTCATGATGGTGGCCGGGTTGCTGTTGATGAGAATTACCCGGTAGCCCTCCTCCCTGAGGGCCTTGCAGGCCTGGGTTCCGGAATAGTCAAACTCACAGGCCTGTCCGATCACGATCGGCCCGGATCCGATGAGCAGGATGCTCTTAATGTCTGTCCGTTTCGGCATGGACTACCCGGTCCTCCGGGGAGCCGGCGGGCCGATGAGCGGCTGGAAGGGCGGCGCGGGAACACCGGGCGGAGACGGCGCCCCCGGCGCCTGCCCGGGACGGTAGTACTGCATGGCGTTGGGGATCCACTCCTCGATCTGATTGATGCGCGTGATGTCCGAGGG
>JBFGRH010000059.1:0-9862 GCA_041563795.1 Nitrospiraceae bacterium
CAGCCTGCGAAACGTGGCGAAGCGTTAACGGTGACGGACCTACAAGCGGTCTGTCACCGTTCTCTTTTTCTTATCAGCTGAAGACGCGCTGGCGGGGTGGCATGCCCTGAGCGGAATTCGCCGAAGGAACGGGGCGCCCATCGAGACTTTGCCAGGAAGGAAAGCGGAAACTGACCGAGTCCGCATTGTAATTTTCGAAGGGCGCACGGCGCGACGAATAAGGAGCGCCAAGTCTGTGCGCGCCGCCGAGACGGTGAGGCGGCCGGAGCTATTCCGCCCGCTGAAGCCCGGAAGGGTCGCTTCGGTAGGCACGGAAGCGAAACAGCGCGACTTCCCCGTTCCCCCTCCTATCGGCGCTATGGCAGCGGTTGGTTGGCGGCAGGCTCCGGATCGGGCGCGCCCGCCCCGCCGGGGCCGACGGGCAGCGGCCGGAGCAGCCGGATCGTATTGAGCTCCGCCGCTCTTGTGGCAATCTCCAGCGCCAGCTGCTGTTGCGTGATCGTCCCTCCGACAACCCGGCGTTCGAGCCGCTGCAAGGCCAGCGCTTCCATGGCCGCCACCGCATCAGGCCGGACGATCAGGTTCATCATCATCCGCACTTCCTGGTACAACGGTTTCCCGACGGCTTTCTCAACCAGCCGCTCGCCCAACCCCAGCATCAGCCCGGCAGCCACCTTCCCGCCCTCCTTGCCCCGTTGCTTTTCCCTGTCGCCGCCGATCTCGACCGACGGCAGCGTGAACCACGGCGCGGTCACGCGATCGAGACCGCCCGGCAGCCTGCCGGAGGATTCGGAAGCGGCCGTTGTTTTCGCCTGCTCGGCCGATTCGCCGGCCGCCTCGAGACGCGACTTGGCCTCCAGTCCGGTCGCGACCTTGCCGGAGACGCCGCCGCTCACCTTGATCCGTCCGATCACCCCCACCCCGCCGGACCAGAATGTCGCATCATCCGCCGTCCGGACCAGTGCGAAACGCGCGCGGACCTTTTTCTCGGTCAGCACGCCCGCGATCGTCGTATTGAAGTCATCGAGCACGCCGTACATCAGGCCGTCCACGCCGAGCGTCTCGCTGAGTTGCCGCGTCGTCGCCAGATCCAGCTGCCGTCCCAGCGTGATGCCCATCCGGTCGCGCAACAGTTGATCCGTCTGCACGGCCGGCTGCACCGCATAATGCAGCGCCTGCAGGCGCAGGATCATTTCCTCCCGCACGTAGCCCGGCGCCTCGACATCATTCGTCTGGTTCACGAGCGGCAGGACCGCCACGGTCCGGATCGGATTGGCCGCGTCCGGCGCGATCCGCCGGTACATCCGGTCATGGAGCGGCGAGCAGGCGGCAGACACCAGCAGCAGGCCGATGATCCAGAATGAGGCTTGGGTGGGTTTCATGCCGCCTCTAGGGAGATCGGGAAACGTCCTCCGACGCGACGACCTTGCGGCCGCCCAGCGCGGCCAGGCAGCCCAGCCCGATCGCGATCCACACCAGCTCGCGGACGCGCCGCAACAGCGCGAAGGTGATGCCGGTCAGCTCGGTGTACCCGAAGGCCACCAGCACCAGCAAGTTTCCGCCTTCCTGCGCGCCGAGGCTGCCGGGGATGAAAAAGGTCCCGCCCTTGATGAAGACGGACAGGGCCCCGATGGCCACCGCGCTCAGCGGGCTCACGGGCGGCCCGCTGATAAAGTACAGGATCGCGTAGACCTCCAGCGCCTCCGCCATCCATCCGAAAAAAAAGAAACCGATCGAGAGGAGGAACGCCCGCCGGTCCCGCGTGTAGAAATCCAGGATCGTCCGATCCAGATCCCGCAGCTTTTCCTCGCGCGCCTCCAGGTAGGGAATCCGGATCCGGCACCACCGCAGGACGTTCAGCAGGCCGAGAAACAGGCCGATGCGCTGCACCATGACGAAGAGCGCGATCCCGAACAGCAGGAGCCCGACGCCGACCAGCGCCGCCAGCAACGTGGCGTTCGAGTCCCCCGCGGCCGAGGCTCCGACGATCCCGAAGGCGAGCCCGATGCCGAGCAGGATGAACAGCACCTGCGCGATCGTCATCGTGGTTTTCGCGGTGATGACGGATGCCAGCGCCTCGATCATCGGCACGCCGGAGGGCCTGAGCAGGAGGGCTTTCAGGGGTTCGCCGCCGACGTAGGCGGTCGGCGTCGTCATGTTCACCACTTCGCCCGCCGTGCGAATCGCCAGGAGCCGCAAGAAGGACACCCGGGCCGCATGAGCCCGCAGCGTCAACCGCCAGCCGTAGGCCTCCAGCAGGTACATGAGCAGCGAGGGGAGCAGGATGACCAGGAGCGCCGCGGGCCCGAGGGCGGCAATGGCCGCGAGAATCTTGGCGGGCCCGATGTGCCAGATCAATCCCGCGAAGGTGAGCAGACCGACGAGAAGGAGAATGAGCCTAAGCACGGGTGATGGTGGACGGCCGCGTCGTCCACGCCAGCATGACCCAGAAGACATTGGCGCCGATCGCCGTGATCCAGAGGAACCAGCCCAACTTGCCGATGACGGCGAACAAGAGGAGGAGCACCGAAAAATCGCGACTGGCCATGTTCTTGAGAATGAACTCGACGCGCACCGCCTGTTCGGGCTTGCTCCAGCCCTGCCGTTTTCCGATCGCCTTGGCCCGCGTGACCAGCCAGAGCGCCATCGCGTTGGCAAAGACCGCCGCGCCGCCCAGCGCGAGCGGCACCCAGGGCAGGGGCACCCCGGCCTGCCAGCCGCCCTGTGCGATGAAGACGCCCCCTCCCAGGCCGGCAAAGATCGCCATGTGGACGACGTTGTCCGTCATGATGTCCAGTTGCTCGCCCAGCGGCGATTCCGTAAAGGTGAGCCGCGCCACCTCGCCGTCGCAGCAGTCCACGATGGCGGCCAATTGGAACAGCAGGGCGCCGACGATCCCGGCTGCGTACTCCCCGCGCGCGAAGGCCAGCGCGGCGGCGAGGCCAATGGCCGTGGCGACCATGGTGATCGCGTTGGGCGAGAAGCGCAGCGCGACGAACGCCCGGCTCAGCAGCGCCGACACCGCCCGGTTGAAGTAGGTGTCCACGAAGCCTTCGTACTGGCCGCGCAGCGATTGAAAGAGCCTGCGCTCGGCCGCCTTGGCCGTGGCCGCATCGCGGACGTGCACGCACCAATAGGTCGATCGCGACGAGGTTTCCACGGCGGCCACGCGGCCGAGTGTCTGCGCGCGGCCCAGCAAGGCGCGAATCGGCGGGCCTTCGCCCCGGAGCGGCTCCGAGACGCGCATGAGACTGGGCGGCAGCACGGCGATTTCCGTGGCCTGGCCGTCGCAGACCACCGTCAGCGCCCCCTGCTCATTCTCCGCTTCGCGCCGCAAGGCCTCGATCAGCTGCCGGGCCATGACCATCTGCGCGCCGACAATCAGGCAGGCGCCGCGTACCTCGTGGGCCAGCGCGTCCCACGTCCGGTGGTCGTCCGGAGGAAATTCACGGACGGGACGCCATCGCACCGAGACCGTCACGCGCGGGTCGGCGCACAACAGTTGCTTCAGGTTCGCCTCCTCGGCGCCCGCCAGCACCAGGATGTCCCGCACGCCGGCGCGCTGGAGGCTCAGGATTGTCCGCACGAAGAGGGGGAGTCCTCCGACGATAGTCAGGGGGCCGACGCCGTCGACGTTCTCCACCACCCGGCCGAACACCCCGACGGCGGTGACCACGATGGCGGTGTCGAGGCTTTGCCGGTTCGCCGTCCCGCGCTCTTGAGGAATCGTCTGGTCCATCGCCTACAACCCTGGTACAGGTCTGAGTGATGAGGACTGAGAGGAAAGCCTTCTCTTTAACCTCATCCCTCGTTACTCAGTCCTCACAATCGCGGAAGCACCTCGCGCTCTGCGCGGGTGATGTCGTCCTCAAAATCAATTTCGGTCCACGGCAGGCCGCCGATCCGTTCGTAGCCGACCTTCACCTCGCCGAAAAACTCCAGGAGCGCATCCTCGTACTCCATGTCCAATTGCCCGCGCTCCACGTGGGACTGCACGGACCGGATGAGGGGACCGGTGTCCGCCCCCCGGACTTTCAGGAAGCCCACGCCCTCGCCGGCCAGATCGTACTTGGACGGCATCTTCTTGGTCAGCGCGATGACCCGTCCTCCCTGCGCCACGACCATGCACTCCTCGCCCGTCTGCGTGACCGATTCATCCATCAACAACGCGGTGGGATGGGGCGAGTCCACCAGGCGCTTGAGGATCAGGCGATGGAACAGGACGTCCGCGTCCATGATGATCGCGCCGCCGGCCAGCTCGTCCCGCGCACGCCAGAGGGAGGTGATGCTGCCCCGCTGATACTGGTCGCTCTCCAGGTACCGCACCGCCACGCCGCTCAGGCCGGAGCCGGCGGCCGCCCGGATCATGTCCTGCTTGTAGCCGACGACGAGCACGGCCTCCTTGATGCCGACGCCGGCCAGCGAGTCCAGGTAGCGGGCCAGCAGCGAGCGGCCCCCGATCTGAATCAAACATTTGGGGTGATGCTGGGTCACCGGCCACAGCCGCTTGCCGACCCCGGCCGCCAGGATGATGGCTTTCATGCGCGGACGGCGGACGATTCCAAAACTTTTTGGAACGCGGCCAGGAACCCGTCGATGTCTTGGGGAGAGAGCGCACCCATGTTGGCGACCCGGAAGACCTTGCTTTCCAGCTGCCCCTGCCCCGCGTAGATGATGTAGCCCTGATCCTTCAGCCGGTCGTGCAGCGTCTGGTAGGCCAGCCCGTTGGGCAGATGGAAGCAGGTGATGGTGTTGGATTGATGCTCCGCCGGCAGGAACGGCTTCACGCCCAGTTCCTTCATGCGCTGGCGGATGCGCGCCGCCGCCTTCTTGTAACGCTGGATGCGGTTGGCCACGCCCTCTTCCAGCAACTCGTCGAGGGCCTCGTGAAAGGCATAGGCCACCTGGATCGCCGGCGTGAAGGGCATGCTGGCGACCTGATCGCTCTCATAATAATGGGGCAGGTGGAGATAGATGGAACGTTTCGGATAGCCCTTCATCCGCTCCATGAATCCCTTGCGTACGAGGACGAACGACATGCCGGGGAACCCCTGGATGCACTTGCCCGCGGTCCCGGCGACCATATAGAGCTTCGACCCGGCGATATCCAGCGGGTCGCCGGCCAGGCCGCTCACCGAATCCACGAGGAACGCGCGGTTCTGGCTGTCCACCACCTCCGCGATCTCCTTGACCGGATTGATGAGCCCGGTGGTCGTTTCGTGGTGCACCATGGCCACCACGTGCACTTCCTGATGCTGTCGCAGCGCCAGCCGCAATTGTTCCGGGTCGAAACGCTTCGTCCAGTCCATCTTTAATTCGGCGACGCCCAGGCGGTGCGCGCCGTACATGGCGGAAATGCGCTCGCCGTACACGCCGTTGTTGAGCACCAGCGCCCGCTTGCCGTGGGGAACCGACGATAAGGCGGCCGCCTCGACCGCCGCGGTTCCCGACCCGGTCAGGAGCACGGCCGTATACTCCGACTCCGCGCCCGGCACGAACGCCTGCAGGAGCTTCTGCCGGATGCCCTGCAGCAGCGCGGCGCATTCCGGCTCGCGATGGCAGAGGTCGGGTTTGTGGAGCGCCTTGCGGACACGCTCCGACACGTTGACGGGACCTGGATTGAGGAGAACCATGGAGATTACTCGATCGCCTTCTTGAAGCGCTGCGTCACGTCGGGCGGCTCGATCATCACGCGCCCGGCATCTTCGGACTGCTCCGTCACCTTGATGAGCAGCATGCTCGGGCCGTCCTTCTTCAACATGTCTTTGAACTCGTAGACAATGTCCTCGCGCTCGGTGACGCGCTCGACGTGCGCGTAGCCGGCCGCCTTCGCTACCTGCTCCAGCCGCACGACGTTCGAGATCGTCGGCTGGTTGCCCGTGCTGCCGTAGACCTCGTTGTCCAGGACCACGTGCACGAAATTCTTCGGCTTCAGGGCCCCGACGGTGGCCAGGGTCCCCATGCCCATCAGCACGTTCCCGTCCCCGTCGAACACGATCACTTTTTTATTCGGCTTGTTCAGCGCGACGCCGAGGCCGATCGCCGCGGCCACGCCCATCGAGCCGATCATATAGAAATGCGTGGGCCGGTCCGCGATCTTGTAGGCCTCGCGGGACGGGAAGCCGTTGCAGATGATCACCGGCTGGTCCGTGAGCAGTTCCAGCAGCGCGGCGATCGCACGCGCGCGGCTCTGCATGGTCCCCTGTTCAGGCTGGAGCGTCATGGATGCAACCCCCTCACGATCCCCTTCTTCAACAGCAGCGCGACGGGCACGCGTTCCTTCATGAACGTCTGTGCGGTCCACCGGAGATCCTCGACGAAGGTCTGCTCCGAGATGGTGCGATGGGGGATCTGGACCGCGTCGAGCGCCTGGGTCATGTTGGCGCCCATGACCAGATGCTCCGGCGCATCCTTCCCCTGAAACCCGCGCCAGGAAATCAGCAGGAGACAGGGCTGCTTGTAGATGACGTTCAGCGAAATGATCGCGTTCAGCGAGGTGCCCAGGCCGGAATTCTGCATCAACACCGCCGGGACCCGGCCGGCCATGTAGGCGCCGGCGGCCATGGCCACCGCTTCATCCTCCCGCACGGCTGGAGTGTAGATCCGCCGTTCCATGAGGGCCTCGATGATTCCGCCCAGTATAGAATCAGGAACTCCGGTGAAGAAATCGAAGCCAACATCCTGCAGTGCCTGGACAAACACATCGTTGTCAATCATTTCAAGCTCCGAAAACAACAACGGCCGGCCCATTGGCAAGCCGGCCGACGAATCGGTCCGCATTATAGCCAAGCCCCACGGGATTCACAATGGCCCGCAGTCGGTTCAAAATGACCGTGCCGCGAGGTCGGTTGGCGTTTTCAACCTCTTGCCAGTTGCCTAGTCGCAGTGGTCATGTTACCGTGCACGGGACTTAGGAGGATGTCCGTGCCCGACTGTCGTCTCCTCCCTACACGACTTGCCGCACTCGTCTTGGCCGGCGGCCTGATCCTGTCCCTGACCCTATCCGGCCCGCCGCCCGCCCATGCCGTCCCGATGGTCAACGACCCGAAAGGGTTCAACGGCATCCCCTGGGGCTCCGAGCTGGACAGCCGGCCTGAGATGATCCTCTTTAATACCGCGCGCCGCATCAAGGAATACGACCTGAAGAACGGCCCGCCTCAACTGGGCGAGGTGAAGGTCGAGATGATGCGGTTTTCCACGCTGGAGGGGAAGTTTGCCCGCGTGACCATCCGCTATCGGGGGAAAGATACCCACGACCGGATCCTGACCTACCTGCAGAAGAAGTACGGGCCGCTCGATCACACGCCCGGACAGACCATGCGCGGGTTCAACCAGCAGTACAACTGGCGCGGCACGGACACCGAAGTCAACATGACCTACGAGGGACAGGGCGAGCGCGGGTTCCTGTTCATCGAGAGCAGCGCGCTGGCGCCCCGGTTCAACGACACGCTGCCCGAACACGCCTACTAAACGCGAGCGCACGCATGAGCACGGCTCCCTGGACCCGCCCCATCCTGCTTGCCACTCTCTGCAGCGCCCTCGTCCTGTCCGGTGAAGTGCTCGCCGTCCCCATGGTGAACGACCCGAACGGCTTCGGAGGGATCGCCTGGGGCGGGCCCTTCCCGGAATCCGAGTCCTACGTGCTCGCCGAAAGCGGCCCCCGCATCAAGGGCTATGAGTTGAAGCAGGGCCCGCCGCCGCTGGGCGAGGCCAAGTTGGAGTCGATGCGCTTCCTGACGGTCAACGGGAAATTCGGCCGGGTCGTGGCGCGGTATCAAGGCAAGGAGACGCACCGGCAGGTATTGGCCTTTCTGGAGGGGAAATACGGTCCGCTCGACCGGACGCCGGGACAGTTCTCGCACGGGGCCGCGCAGTCGCTCAACTGGCGGGGGCCGGATACCGAGGTCAACCTGACCTACGACGTCCAGCGGGAGCGCGGTCTGATTTTCTTTGAAAACCGGTCCCTCATGCTCGAGTTCCAGGGACAGTAGGACCGCGCCGTCGCGCGATGAAATTTCCAACTTTCCGTTGACAACCCGGCGACGTCTCTCGCATCATGCGCGTCATGCATCAGGCCACCAAACTCAGAGCCCTGTTCAAGCGTCCCGGCGCGATCAAGATCGTCGGCGCCCACGATGCCCTCAGCGCGAAGCTGATCGAGCGCGCCGGCTTTGACGGCGTCTGGGCCAGCGGGTTCGCCATCTCCGCCTCGCTCAAGTGCAGTCCCGACGCGAGCTTTATCGATTCCAGCGAGCAGCTGGCGGTCGAACGCCGGATGGCCGAGGCCATCTCGATTCCCATCGTCGCCGACTGCGACACGGGCTACGGCAACGCACTGAACGTCATGCGCACGGTCAACGACCGCGAGCGGGCCGGCGTGGCCGCCATTTGCATCGAGGACAACGTCTACCCCAAGCGCTGCAGCTTCTACGCCGGCGTGAAGCGCGAGCTGATCCCGATCGAGGAGCACTGCGGCAAGATCAAGGCCGCCAAGGCCGCGCAGACCGTGCCGGACTTCATGGTCATCGCCCGGACCGAAGCCCTGATCGCCGGCTGGGGCAGGGAAGAAGCGCTCAAGCGCGTGGAGGCCTACGCGGCGGCCGGCGCCGACGCGGTGCTGATCCATTCCAAGTCGAAAACCTTCGACGAGCTCAAATCCGTCTGCAAGGCCTTCTCGGGCCGCGTGCCGATCGTCGTCGTCCCGACGATCTTCGACCAGACGACGGCGAAGGAGATGGAGGACGCGGGCGTCAAGATGATCATCTACGCGAACCAGCCGGTGCGCGCGGCGATCAGGAACATGCGCGAGGCGCTGGAGATCATCAAGCAGGACACGCGCCCCGGCGCGGCCAACGACCGGATCGTCACGCTGCCCGAGGTCTACGAGATCGTGGGCGTCCCGCAGATGGAGCAGGACGAAAAGCAGTTTCTGCCGGTCGGCGGCGAGAAGATCACGGCGATCATCACGGCGGCGGGGTTCGAGAAGCAGCTCCTGCCCCTGATCGAAGACAAGCCGAAGTGCCTGCTCGACATCAAGGGCAAGACCATCCTGGAACGGCAGGTGGCCGCGATCAACGACTGCAACATCAAGGACATCGCCCTCGTCCGCGGCTATAAGAAGGAAGCGATCAACCTGCCCAACATCAAGTACTACGACAACGACCGCTACGAGGAGACCGGCGACCTCTTCTCGTTCTTCTGCGCCGAGAACGAAATGAAGGGCCGCACGCTCCTCCTCTACGGCGACCTCGTGTTCGAGACGGGGATCCTGGAGAAGCTGCTCAAGAGCCCGGCGGACATCACGCTGGTCGTGGACCTGGCCTGGCACGACGAACACCGTCGCGGCGCCACCCCCACGCACCTCAAGCCGGACCTGGTGTCCTTGAAGCATCCGCCCAGCTCAAACGCCGCGGGACGGTACGTCACGCCGGACGACCACAACCAGGTCGTGAAGATCGGCCAGCACGTGGCGGAGGACAAGGCGCACGGCGAATTCATCGGACTGGCCATGCTTTCCGAGAAGGGCACCGAGGCGCTCAAGCGCGCCTACCACGACGCGAGCAGCAAGTACGCCTCCAAGGGCTTCCATGAATCCGGGTCGTTCAAGAAGGCCTCCCTCACCGACCTGATCCAGGAACTGATCGACCAGGGCCAGGACGTCTCCTGCGTGTCCATTTACAAGGGCTGGATGGAAGTGGATTCGTTCGAGGAATACCAACAGGCCTGGGCCAAGCTCCGGCAATAAGTAAGCAATTCCCTTCGCCTTCTCAAATTTTCAGCCAGTGGATCTTCTTAAAAAGCTTCAACTCGCCTGAAGTGCAATCAATTCAATCACTTAGCTGATTCTTCTTACGAACGTACC
>JBFGRH010000060.1:0-9672 GCA_041563795.1 Nitrospiraceae bacterium
ACCTATCAGTCGAGTACGATGTACACGATCTTGAATGCGACGGGCGGGTTGGGAGGGACGACCTTTGCCGGTACTACCTCAAACTTTGCATTCCTGACCCCCAACCTGACCTACGACGCCAACAACGTCTTCTTGACGCTATCTCAGACAAACTCCTATGCGTCGGCTGCCGTCACGCCCAACCAGCGGGCTGTGGCGGGCGCGCTGGATGCGACACGCTCGACAGCGACCGGAGATTTCTCGACGGTGATCAATGCTGTGTCCAGTCTCCTGGTGGGACAGACGAGCACCGCCTTTAACAGCATGAGCGGGCAGATGCACGGGTCGGTGCCCATGATCGGGATTACGAACGGCACCACCTTTGCCCGCACCCTCTCGGGCCGCATCGGCCAGGCGCAGCCTGGAACGGGGCAGTTCTCTTCCGGGCTGGCCTACAGCGGCATACTACTGGCCCAGGCCGGCACGGTCGTAAGCGATGCGATGCCGGCCGCCGGCGTGCTGCCGATGAGCACCAAGCTCGATGACGACCGTGGCGTCTGGATCCGTGGCTACGGCGTCTCCGGAAGCCTGAGCGGGGACGGCAATGCGGCCGGAGCCGACTATCACATGGCCGGCACCGCGGTAGGCGTTGATCAGTTCATCAACGAACGCCTCTTGCTGGGCGCCAGCGCCGGCTATATGCGAACCAGCGCCTCCCTCACCGGGCTTGCCGACAGTGCTACGGTCGAAAGCTATCAGGTGGGCACGTACGGGAGTTATGCCGAGGGGCCGTGGATGCTGAAAAGCATCCTCCGCTACGCCTACAACAGTTACGATACGACACGCGCGATCACCATCGGCAGCCTGAACCGCACCGCCACGGGCGAGTATGGAGGCCACGAAGGGTCGATCTATACCGAAGCGGCCTACAGTGTCACCAGGGGAGACACGACCCTGCAGCCCCTGGCGTCACTGCAGTATGTCTACCTTCGCCAGAACAGTTTCACCGAGCAGGGCGCAGGGTCGCTGAACCTGAGCGTGAACCAGGTCACTACGCAGTCCCTGCGCTCGCTCCTCGGGCCGCGCCTTTCGCAGGTGTTCGAGCTCCAGAAAGACCTGACGATCAGGGTCGAGGGAAGGGCCCTGTGGAGCCATGAATGGAGCGACACCAATTCCTCGATCACGACGCGCTTCGCGGGCGCCCCGGCCGGGGGAGACTTCACGGTGTCCGGCGTGACCGTGGGCCGTGACGGGGCCGTGCTGGGGGCCGGGGCCATGGCCACGCTCTCCTCCAACCTCAGTGCGTTTACCGACTACAACGCGGAACTCCGCAACCGGCAGACGGAGCATCAGGTCGTGGGCGGCTTGCGGTGGAGCTGGTAAAGGCTGAATCCCTTCCTGCCTTCCCGATCGCCTCCCCTCGCGTCTCGTCTTCGTGTAATTTGGCTGCGGCGGTGCTCGTGCGCCCTGAAGGAGCGCACGAAAGCGCCCCTTCCTGCTATAATTCACCTCGTTCAGGCTGCGAGGAACCATAGCATCTATGCCGTTCAATGATCCGATATGGGAATCGACGCCATCGGCCTCAAGCCGCTGGACCGGGTGGCGTCTGGTGCTCGCCATTGCCGGGGGGCTGTTCGTGCTCGGCGTCGTCGGCATCACGCTGGTCCTCTGGTGGGCATCGCAGGACCTGCCGTCCCTGGAGGCGCTCTCCGAGTATCAGCCCAGCCAGGTGAGCCGTGTGTATTCGGACGACCGCCAGGTCGTCGGGCAGTTTTACATTGAGCGGCGGCTCACGGCCCAGTTGACCGACGTGCCGCAAGTGCTCACTCAGGCGGTGATCGCCGTCGAGGACGCGCGGTTCTTCGAGCATCCGGGCCTTGATGTGATCGGCATCGCGCGCGCCGTCTGGACCAACCTGCGCCGGGGCGGCAAGGTCGAAGGCGCCAGCACCATCACCCAGCAGCTCGCCCGGTCGTTGTTCCTGTCCACCGAGCGAACCTATGCCAGGAAGATTCGGGAGTTGATCCTGGCCTACAAGATGGAGCTGATCCTGAGCAAAGAGGAGATTCTCGAGCTCTACCTCAATCAGATTTACTTCGGGCAGGGCGCCTATGGCGTGGTGGCGGCATCCCAGACCTATTTTGGAAAGGGCCTTCTGGATTTGACCCTCGGAGAAGCGGCCATGCTGGCCGGTCTGCCCAAGTCGCCGAACAACTATTCCCCGTATAAGAACCTGGAGCGGGCGAAGAAACGCCAGGAGCACGTGCTGCTTCGGATGGAGGAGGCGGGTTTCATCACGATCGAGCAGCGGCTGGATGCGCTGGCCAAGCCGCTCGTCCTGCGTCGGCCGGGGGCCGAGCAGGTCGCGCCCTATTTCATCGAGTACGTCCGGCAGTATCTCGTGAACAAGTACGGCGAGACGATGGTCTACAAGGGCGGACTGGAAATCTTTACGACCCTGAACATCGAGATGCAGAAGGCGGCGGAGCAGGCGCTCAATCGAGGCCTGCGCGAGCTGGACAAGCGGCAAGGCTGGCGGGGCCCGATCGGCACGCAGGATATCACCACGCTGCCCGAGCCGGGCCAGCCGGCGCCGCAGGACCGGCCGCTGCAACCAGGCGAGATTGTCCAGGGCGTCGTCATGAAAGTCGGGCGCGACACCGTGCAGGTGCAGGCCGGCTCCGTCCTCGGACAGATGACCTTCGACGACATGGCCTGGGCCAAGCGGCGGCTCAAGGGCAAGGACCCGGTGAAGGATGTCGTCACCCTGCCGACCGTCAAGAATCTCCTGAAGCCGGGCGACCTGATTGAAGTCAGCCTCAAGAAAGTCGAGAAGAACACGACCTACTTCCAGCTCGAACAGACGCCGATCGTCGAGGGCGCGCTCGTGGCCATCGACCCGCGCAACGGGTCGATGCGGGCCATGGTCGGCGGCTACGACTTCGCCAGGAGCGAGTACAACCGGGTCATCACGGCGCGCCGGCAGCCGGGCTCGGCCTTCAAGCCGATCATCTATGCCGCGGCGTTTAACGAGGGATTGAGCCCTGCAAGCGTGGTCATGGATGCGCCGGTCATCTACGAAAACGAGGAGGATCCGGAGAAAACCTGGAAGCCGGAGAACTACGGCCGGCGGTTCCACGGGCCGGTCAGCCTGCGCGAGGCCTTGATCCATTCCCACAACGTGGCTACCGTCCGCCTGCTGGAGAGGATCGGCATCAAGCCGGTGGTCGAGTTCGCCAAGACGCTGGGCATCGCCAGCCCGCTGAACCAGGACCTGTCGCTGGCCCTGGGATCCTCCGGCATTACCCCGCTCGAATTGGTGTCCGCCTACGGGGTCCTGGCCAACCAGGGGTATCGGCTCCAGCCTTACGCGGTCTCCACCGTCCAGGATGCGAACGGGCAGCCGCTGGAGCAGGTGCTCTTCGAGCCGCAACAGGTGATCACGAAGGAAACGGCCTACCTGATCACCAACGTGCTCGAGGATGTCATTCAAAAGGGAACCGGGCAGGGGGCCAAGGCGATCGAACGGTCCGTGGCAGGGAAGACCGGGACGACCAACGACTTCACGGACGCCTGGTTCATCGGTTACACGCCCAACCTGGCGACGGCCGTATGGGTCGGGTTCGACGATATTC
Organism: Nitrospiraceae bacterium; assembly: GCA_041563795.1. GTDB lineage: Bacteria > Nitrospirota > Nitrospiria > Nitrospirales > Nitrospiraceae > 2-02-FULL-62-14. Next base: position 3,615 of record JBFGRH010000060.1, read on the forward strand.
GGACGCTGGGCGAGACGGAATCTGGCGCGCATGCGGCGCTGCCCATCTGGCTGGAGTTCATGCAGGCCGCCCTGACGCTGGTGCCGGCCGCGCCCTTCGAAATTCCGGAAGATATCCGTTACGCGCGCGTGGATCCGCGGACCGGGCTGCTGGCGCCCGAAACCAGCGATCAGGGAATCGTGGAAGTGTTCAACAAGGGAACGGAGCCGACCGAGACGGTCCCGGACGTCGTCGACCCGGCGGAGTTCTACCGGTTGGATCAGATTCCCGAGGCGTACGCCGCGCCGGCGCCGCCTGCCGCCGCCACCACACCAACACCGGTCGCTCCATCCGCCCAGGGTCCGGCGCCTCCGGCGCAGGGCGCGGTGCGTCCCCAGGCGGTTCCGCCGATCGCGCCCGTACCTTTTGCGAGTCCTTCGCGTTAGAAGCGGATAGAAAGAGAAAAACGGAGCACGCGTCCCATCGCCGCTAGGGCGGTCAGGACTTGGAATCCTGGTATTCTTCGTGCCAGGCCATCTGGATGGATTCGAGAATCTTCTCGTTGGACTTCTTCGGGTCGTCACGGAAGTCCGGCAGGGCGGTGATCCAGGTGTGCATGTCGGTGAACCGGACGCTCAGCGGATCGGTGTCCGGATGGGCTTCGACAAGGCGGATGGCGATCTCTTCGGTGTCCTTCCAGTACAGGTCCATGGTGTCCCCCTAGGGTAGTTCAGACAGCTTCTTGTTCTTCAGCGCCTGCTTGAGCGAATCGTCCATCAGGACTTCGGCCAGGTGGTGCGTGACCTGTTCGGTCTCGGCGATCTTCGCCCGGATGGCCTTGTGGTCGTCGCCTTTCTTGACCGCCTCCAGCGACGACAGGGTCGCCCGGATCGTCGTGAGTTCCTCCTGGCGGATCAGGCTGCCGCCGCGCTTCAGCGCCTTGTCGGTGGCGGTCAGGATGGCGTCGGCCTCGGTACGCGCCTCGATGAGCTGGCGCGCCTTGAGGTCGTCGGCCGCGAATTGGAAGGATTCGCCGATCATCCGCTCCACTTCGTCGTCCGTCAGGCCGTGGGACGGCTTGACCTCCAGGGACTGGCTCTGCTTGGTCCGGATGTCCCGGGCCGTCACGTTGAGGATGCCGTTGGCATCGATCAAAAACGTCACCTCGATGCGCGGCACGCCCGCGGGAAGGGGCGGCACTTTCAGACGGAAGCGGGCGAGGCTGCGGTTGTCTTTGACCAACTCCCGTTCACCCTGGAGGATATGGATGTCCACGCCGGTCTGGCCGTCCACGTAGGTCGTGAACATTTCCTTCGAGCTGGCGGGGATCGTCGTGTTGCGCCGGATGAGCGTGCTCATCACGCCGCCCATCGTCTCGATGCCCAGGGAGAGCGGGGTGACGTCCAGCAACAGCATGTCCTGCGTGCCGCCGCTCAGGATGTCGGCCTGCACGGCGGCGCCAAGCGCGACGACCTCGTCCGGGTTCAGCTCGCTGTGCGGTTTCTTGCCGAAGAGTTCCTGCACGCGGCGCCGCACCAGCGGCATGCGCGTGGAGCCGCCCACCAGCACCACCTCGTCGATATCCGACGGTGTGAGCCCCGCGTCCTTGAGCGCCTGACGGCAGGGCGCCAGTGTGCGCCCGACCAGCGGCTCCGCGAGGGTTTCCAGCTCATCGCGCGAGAAGTCCCTCCGGAAGGTGCCTTTTCCGTCGGGCAGCTCGATGACCGCCGTGGTGCGCGCCTCGTCCGACAAGCGTATCTTGATCCGTTCGGCTTCCAGCCGCACCGATTGCATCGTGTCGTCGTATTTTTCCAGCTCGAGACTGTGCTTGGCACGAACATCCTTCAGGATGACCTCGGCCAGGACATGGTCGAGGTCGTCGCCTCCCAGGTGCGTGTTGCCGTTGGTGGACAGCACCTCGAAGATGCCCTCCTTCAGCTTGAGAATCGAAATGTCGAAGGTCCCTCCGCCTAGGTCATAGACGGCGATGGTGCCCTGCGTCCGCTGCTGGAGTCCGTAGGCGAGCGAAGCGGCGGTCGGCTCGTTGATGATCCGGACCACGTCCAGGCCGGCGATCATGCCCGCGTCCTTGGTGGCCTGGCGCTGGCTGTCGTTGAAGTAGGCCGGGACGGTGATCACCGCCTTCGAGACGTCTTCGTGGAGGACCGCCTCGGCGCGCTGCTTGAGTTCCTTGAGAATCATGGCCGAGACTTGGGGGGGCGAGTAGGTTTTCTCGCCGACCTTGATGCGGATCACGCCGCCCTGCTCGGACAGGGTGTACGGAAAATATTTCAACTCGTCGGTGACGTCGGCCAGCCCCTTGCCCATGAAGCGTTTCACCGAATAGATCGTGCGTGCCGGATTGCGGACCAGGTGCTCCTTGGCGGGATCGCCCACGATCAGGCCGTTGTCGGTCATGGCGACGACGGACGGCACCATCGCCCGGCCGCCGCGCCCCGTGATGACGCGCGGGGTCTTGCCGTCCATGTAGGCAATCAGCGAATTGGTCGTGCCGAGATCAATGCCGACGATCCGCATGGCCGCCTTCCAGGGTTGCGACGAGGTCGCCGAGGATGCTGCAGAGGTAGGTCCGGTTGGAGAGCAGTTCCCGCATCTCTTTCAGGACCTCGTCTTTTTGCGGGCGCAGGGCGTCGGGTTCCGGTGCGCGGTTCTGAATCGTATCCCATTTGGCGAACAGGCCCGTGAGCTTTGTGTCCATGGCCTGCTGGCGCTCTTCCAGGAGTTTGCGGTCCGCGAGCAGCTTGGTCCGGTACTGCGTGGTTTCGCCGGCGTCGCCGGACGCGGACCGGAAGGCCTCCAGGTCTTCCTGGAGTTCCAGGATTTCCTCGAACAGGTCGGCGGGCGGGGTGTTGCGGATGTCCTTGGCCGAGCCCGCCTCCAGCTTGAGGAGATACTCCGCCCGCTGGACCGGATCCTTCAATGTGCCATAGGCCGTGTTCAACAGGGCGGAGTTGCCCAGGCTGATCTGTTTCTCCGTCTCCGTCTTGGCCTGGAAGAAATCCGGGTGGAAGGCCCGGCTGAGCTCATAGTACTTGGCTTCCAGCGTTGCGGGGTCGATGCTCAGCAGCCGCGGCAGGCCCAGGCAGGTAAAGTAGTCCAGCTCCTTGGACAGGGGCTGCACCTTGACGCACTGGCCGCAGTAGTACTCGCCCGTGACCTCGGACTGGCAATGCCAGCACATGCTCCGGGCCATCTGGAGTTCGGTCCGCTTGCTCGAGGTCTGTGAGGTCTGGTCCATCGTGTCGCTCGTGCAATGGGCATGGCAACTGGTGATCAGCCGCCATGCCCATCATCAAAATTAGCTATGCAACTTAGGCCGAGAAGGATTCTCCGCAGCCGCACGTCTTGTCGGCGTTCGGGTTGACGAACTTGAAGGAGCCGCTCATCAGGTCCTTCTGGAAGTCCAGCTGCGTGCCCGCCAGGTAGATGGCGCTCTTGGCGTCCACGATCACCTTGACGCCGTCATACTCGTACACGGTGTCGTGCGGGCCGATCTTTTCGTCGAAGTTAATCGTGTAGCTCAGCCCCGAGCAGCCGCCGCCCTTGACCCCCACGCGGAGGCCGCCTTCGGTGAGGCCCTGCACGTTGATCAGGCGTTTGACTTCCTTCAGCGCAGCCTCGCTCAGCGTGATGGCCGGCGTGGCGGTCGTCGTGTCTTTAGTCTCCATCCTGGTACCTCTTACTTGGTTTCCGGACCGGCCTTCTTCTTGTAGTCGGCCAGGGCCGCCTTGATCGCGTCCTCGGCCAGCACCGAGCAGTGGATCTTGACCGGCGGCAGGTTCAGCTCCTGCACGATGTCCGTGTTCTTGATGGTCTGGGCTTCATCGATCGTCTTGCCCTTGAGCCATTCCGTGGCCAGGCTCGAGCTGGCGATGGCGGAGCCGCAGCCGAAGGTCTTAAACCGGGCGTCCACGATCTTGTCGCCCTGGACCTTGATCTGCAGCTTCATCACGTCGCCGCACTCGGGCGCGCCGACCATCCCGGTGCCGACATCCTTTTCGTCCTTCTTGAAGCTCCCCACGTTCCGGGGGTTGTTGTAATGGTCAACGACTTTGTCACTGTAGGCCATGGTACTAATCCTCCTCTTCCTTCACGCGCCCCTAGTGGGCTGCCCATTGCACTGATTTCAGGTCGACGCCCTCTTTTGCCATCTCGTACAAGGGGGACATCTCCCGCAGCTTGGTCACGATTTCAATCATGCGCTTGATCGTATAGTCGATCTCCTCGTCCGTGGTGAACCGGCCCAGCCCGAACCGGATGGACGAGTGCGCGAGGTCCGACCCGACGCCCAGCGCCCGCAGCACATAGGACGGCTCCAGCGTGGCCGAGGTGCAGGCCGAGCCGGAGGACAGGGCGATTTCCTTGAGCCCCATCAGCAGGGATTCGCCCTCGACGTAGGCGAACGAGAGATTCAGGTTGTGCGGCAGCCGCTGGGTCGGGTGGCCGTTGAGGTAGACCTCCTCCAGGGCCTTCGTGATGCCGGCCTGCAGCCGGTCCCGCATGGTGCCCAGTCGCCGCCCTTCAGCCTCCATTTCCTGCTCGCACAGTTCGCAGGCCTTGCCGAATCCCACGATCAGCGGCACCGGCAGGGTGCCGGAGCGCATCCCGCGCTCGTGGCCGCCGCCGTCCATCTGCGCGGCGATCCGGACGCGCGGCGCCTTCTTGCGCACGTACAGCGCGCCGACGCCCTTGGGCCCGTAAATCTTATGGGAGGTGCACGACAAGAGGTCGATGCCCATTTCCTGCACGTTCACCGGGATCTTGCCGACCCCCTGGGTCGCGTCGCAATGGAACAGGATGCCCTTCTCCTTGGCGATCTTGCCGATCTCCTTGATCGGGTTGATCGTTCCGATCTCGTTGTTGGCCAGCATGATCGAGATCAGCACGGTCTTGTCCGTGATCGCCTTGCGCACGTCTTCCGGGTTCACCATGCCGTACTTGTCCACGGGCAAATAGGTGACCGTGGCCTTGCCCTTGGTCTCCAGCGACTTGGCGGTGTCCAGGACGGCGCGATGCTCCGTCGAGGACGTAATGATGTGGTTGCCCTTCTCGTGATACATCTCGATGACGCCCTTGAGCGCCAGGTTGTCCGACTCCGTCGCGCCGCTGGTGAAGACGATCTCCTTCGGGTCCGCGCCGATCAGCTTGGCGATCTGCTTGCGGGCCTTGTCCACGGCTTCCTCGGCCTCCCAACCGAAGGCATGGTTGCGGCTCGCCGCGTTGCCGAATTTTTCGACAAAGTAGGGCAGCATGGCCTCGAGGACCCGCGGGTCCATCGGGGTGGTGGAATGATTATCCAGAAAAATCGGCAGTTTCATTAACGGACTCCTTCTCCGGCTCCGGCCGCGGTGAGCGATTGCACGGTGATCAAGGGTGTTTCGCCCATCATGTCGGCCACGGTCATGTTGTTCAACAGTTGATAAATGCTGTCCTGGACTTTCCGCAGGGGGGTGCGGATGTTGCAATTCTCAAAGCACGAGCAGGAGGGGGCGTCCGCTTCGTGATAACACTCGGCGATCCCCAGCGGGCCTTCGATGGCCGTCAACACCTGCCCGATCGTGATCTCGCGGGCGCTGCGCGCCAGGAGATAGCCGCCCTTGGGCCCGTTCTGACTTTCGACGATGCCCTGCCTGGCCAGCGTCTGCAGCACCTTCGCCAGGAGTTCGACCGGAATGTTATACTCCTCCGCGATCTCCTTGGTGTTCACGACGCGGGCTTTGTGCAGGTCGCCGTATTGCACCGAGGCGATGTACTGCAACGCCATCAGTGAATAATCCGCTTTCTTGGACAACTTCAGCATGGGCACCTCTACAGTGAATTTAAAGGAGACCCTTTTAATCTCCGATCATTTTAGTCGTACACATACTATAATGATGAGCCTCTAATGTCAATGAAAATTATTCCTTTCAGAACAATATGTTAGATCGATAATTTGGGGATGAAAAGAAGGCTGAGGCTGTGTTAAGGTGAGCGACGTTGATCTGAAAAAGGTGTAATGGCAGATTATGGGCGGAACCAATCCCTACATTGAAAAAGCGGACTTTGAGCGGCCGACCAA
>JBFGRH010000061.1:0-9662 GCA_041563795.1 Nitrospiraceae bacterium
CGCAGACATACGTCGAACTGTCGTGCGATGCGAACTTCAGCATGCCCTACCACCCCGAAAAACACAACGGGGACGTTGCGTTTCCGCAACGCCCCCGTCGGGAGGTGTCCACCCGCAGCCGGCCGTCAGCGTCCCAGAGCCACCTTTACCGTGGCGCCGATCTCCGCCGGGTTCTTGCACACCCGGACACCGGCCGCCTCGAGGGCCTTCATCTTCTCCGACGCGGTGCCCTTCCCGCCCGAGATGATCGCCCCGGCGTGGCCCATGCGGCGGCCGGGAGGCGCCGTGAGGCCGGCGATGAAGCTGACGACCGGCTTGCGAATGTGCTGCTTGATGAAGTCCGCGGCCTTTTCCTCGGCGTCGCCGCCGATCTCGCCGATCATGACGATGGCCTTTGTCTCCGGGTCCTGTTCGAAGAGCGGCAGGACGTCCACGAAGCTGGTGCCGTTGACCGGGTCGCCGCCGATCCCCACGCAGGTGGTTTCGCCCAGGCCCAGGGTCGAGAGCTGGTGCACGGCTTCGTAGGTCAGGGTGCCGCTGCGGGAGACCACGCCCACGACGCCCTTCTTATGGATGAAGCCGGGCATGATGCCGATCTTGGCCTCGTCCACCGTGATGACGCCGGGGCAGTTCGGGCCGATCAGGCGCACCGGCCGGTTGCGCAGCGCCCGCTTGACCTTGACCATGGCGTTGACCGGAATGCCCTCGGTAATGCAGATGACCAGCGTGATGCCCGCATCGGCGGCCTCGAGGATCGCGTCGCCGGCAAACGGCGGCGGCACGAAGATCAGCGAGGTGTCGCACTGGGTCTTCTGGACGGCGTCGCGCACCGTGTTGAAGACCGGGATGCCCTCGACCTCCTGCCCGGCCTTGCCCGGCGTGACGCCGGCCACGACCTGCGTGCCGTAGGCCTTGCACTGGGTCGCGTGGAACGAGCCCTCCTTGCCGGTGATGCCCTGCACCACCACCCGCGTATTCTTATTGACCAGAATGCTCATCAGTGTGCTCCTGCCGCCGCGGCCGGCTTCGAACGCTTCTTCCCCGTCATGCCGACGATCTTCTGCGCCGCTTCCCAGAGGTCATCCGCCACGTCGAGCTTGAGCCCCGAGTCCTTGAGGAGCTTGCGCCCCTCCTCGGCATTGGTCCCCTGCAACCGCACGACCAGCGGCACGGTGATCTGGACTTCCTTGGCCGCTTCGATCACGCCGTGCGCGATCCGCTCGCAGCGGACGATGCCGCCGAAGATGTTGATGAAGATGCCCTTCACGTTCCTGTCCTTGAGCAGGATGCGAAAGCCCGCCGCGACCGTTTCCTTGGTCGCGCCGCCGCCCACGTCCAGGAAGTTCGCCGGCTCGCTCCCCGCCAGCTTGATGACGTCCATGGTGGCCATCGCCAGGCCCGCCCCGTTGACCATGCAGCCGATGTTGCCGTCGAGCTTGACGTAGTTGAGGTTGTTCGCCGTGGCCTCGATTTCCAGCGGCTCCTCCTCGTTCAGGTCGCGCATGGCCTGCACGTCCTGGTGCTTGAAGAGCCCGTTGTCGTCGAAGGACACCTTGCCGTCGAGCGCGACCAGCTTCTTGTCCGTCGTGATCACGAGGGGGTTGATCTCGACCATCGCCGCATTCTTGTCCATGAACAGCCGGTAGAGGTTGCCGAGCATCTGTACGAAGGGGGTAATCACGGCCGGCTCGATCGTGTTCAAGCCCAGCGCGAACGCGACATTGCGGCCGTTGTAGCCCTGGAACCCGACAGCCGGGTCGATCGCCTCCCGGATGATCTTCTCCGGCGTGTGGGCGGCCACCTCCTCGATCTCCATGCCGCCCTCGGTGCTGGCGATGACGATCGGCCAGCCCGAATCCCGGTCCACGAGCAGGCTCAGGTACAGTTCCTTGGCAATGCCGGCGCCTTCCTCGATCAGCAGCCGGCGGACCTTGCGGCCCTTCGGCCCCGTCTGGTGGGTCACGAGCGTCTTGCCGATCAATTCCTTGGTCAGCCCGGGCACCTCGGCCTGGTTCTTCGTGATCTTGACTCCGCCTGCCTTGCCGCGCCCGCCCGCGTGGATCTGGGCCTTCACGACATAGACCGGGCTGTTCAGCTCCTTGGCCCATTTTTCGGCCTGCCGCGGTGTTTTCACTTCCTTGCCGCGCGGCACCGGCACGCCGAATTGCGCGAACAACGACTTGGCCTGAAACTCATGAACGTTCATGGTTCTCCTTAGAAGACGTGAGGCGTGAAGCGAGCGGCGTCAGGCGAGCTGGTTTTCATGGCCCCTCACGCCGTACCCCTCGTGCCTTACGGCTATTCCTTTTTTGCATAAGCGGGAAACAGCATCGGCGAGACCACGTCGGAGGTGGCGTGGTGCTTCTTGGCGTCGTCCCGGAACCGCTTCACATGCTCCAACGTGAGCCTGCCCTGCGCGCATGACTTGGCGCGCGCCGCGGCGGTCAGCCCGGAGCGCTTGCCGTAGACCATCAAGTCCAGCAGCGAGTTGCCCATCAGCCGGTTGCGCCCGTGCAACCCGCCGGACGCTTCGCCGGCCACGAAGAGGTTTTTCACATCGGTCTCGCCGTTCACGTCGATCTTCACGCCGCCGTTCTGGTAGTGCAGCGTCGGGTAGATCAGCACCGGGTCCTTGGCGATGTTGATCCCGAAGCGCTCGTACTGGCGCACCATCGCGGGGAAATGCTTGTTCAGCGTCCCCTCGCCCTGTTCCGCCTCGAGCAGCGGCGTATCCAGCCACACCCCGACCCGGCCCGACATCGTCCGGATGCCCCGGCCCTCCTCGCACTCGCGGATGATCGACGAGGACACGACGTCGCGCGTATCCAGCTCGTTCACGAACCGCTCGCCCTTGGCGTTCACGAGGTGCCCGCCCTCGGAGCGGATGCCTTCCGTGACGAGCGCGCCGATCAATTGCTCCGGGTAGACGGCCCCAGACGGATGGTACTGGAACGTGTCGATGTGCATGAGCTTGGCGCCCATGCGATAGGCCATGGCCAGGCCGTCGCCCGTGGCGCCGAAATGGTTGCTGGTCGGGAAACCCTGGATGTGGAGCCGCCCGATCCCGCCGGTGGCGAGGATCACAGTCTTGGCCGCCACGCTGAAAAACCGCTTGTTGTCCAGGTCGCGCAGCACCGCGCCGGTGCAGATCCGGCCGTCGCTCAGGAGCTCGACTGCGGCCGAGAACTCCAGCAACTGGATCTTCTGGTTCAGCACCTCGTCCTTGAGCACCCGCATGATCTCGAGGCCGGTGTAGTCCGAGGCCGTGAGCAGCCGGGGCTTGGAGCTGCCGCCGCCCTTCTTCACGTGCAGGTTGCCGTCCGCGTTGCGGTCGAACAGCACGCCGAGTCCCAACAGCCACTTGGCAACGGAGGGCCCCTCCTCAACCATGACCTTGAGCAGGTCATGGTCATTTTTCATGTGACCGCCCTTGAGGGTGTCCAGGAAATGCGTGACCGGCGAGTCTTCATTCGTGACCGCGATCTGCATGCCGCCCTGCGCCATGACGGTATTGGAGTCGCCCAGCCGAAGCTTCGTGGCCAGAATCACCTTGGCGCCCTGCGCGTGGGCATGGAGCGCTGCCGCGGATCCGGCCCCCCCGCCCCCGACCACCAGCACGTCGCAGGTGTACGAAGGGGTGAGTTCCTGGCCGGACGGCACGAGGCTGTCGCCTTCGAGCAGCGCGGCGAGCTCGCGGACGGTCTTGTCCCCGGCATTCGGACCGAACTTGATCGGACGGTAGGCGCTTTCGCGGAAATCCGGATGGTACTTCTTGATCAGCGTGTCGCGCTCGGCCGGCGCGTACTTGGGAAGCGTCTGCTTGCGCCGGGCGTCGCGGGTCTGGTGGACGATCTCCTGGAGTTTGTGGATATCCATGGAATGATGGTTGTCAATCTTCAGTCATCAGTCTTGAGTTCTCAGTCAGTCGTGTCCTAAAACTGACGACTGAACACTGCGAACTGTTTACTTGAGTTCGGCGCAGGCCTTCGCCAGGTCCTGCTCGTTCATCTTCAGGACGCGGGCCCACTCGTCCTTGTACTTGCCGTCGGCGATTTCCTTGATCCGGTGGTCGAGCCGCTCCGGCTTCTCCGTGAAGTGCGCGCCCTGGACCCGGCTGGCGTAAAGCGCGACCAGGTTGGGCGCGATGTCCGCGATACAGACCGGCACGCACAGGCCGCACATGACGCAGTCCATGAACATCTCCGACACGCTCTTGAAGTCGCCGAAGACGGCCTTCCACACACCCTCGCGCACGTCGATTTTTTGCGGGCAGGCTTCCGTGCAGGCGTTGCAATTGCGGCAGAGCGGGGCTTCCGGGTAGAGATTGAAGAGGTCTTGCTTGGGGTCCTTGAGCTCGGCCATGTCGTAGATGGCCTTCCGCGCCGGGAACGGCGGCACCATCGTAAAGGACATGCCGTCCTCCACGGCCGTCTGGCAGGCCAGGCAGGTCCTGACCTTCGGATCATCCTTCGTCCGGTAGTAGGTCGCGCAGGCGCCGCAGAAGCCCCCCAGGCAGCCGATGCCACGGACGACTTCCTGTCCCGCGTACCACAGGGCCTTGATGACGGTGATGCCCTCCGGCACCTGGTACTTCTTGCCGCCGATCTCCACCGTCACCATCTTCGGATGGAGGACTTCCTCTTGATCGATGACGTTTTCTTTGCTGATCTCAGCCATGCCGACAACCCTCAGGAACACGCAAGGAGTGAGAGGGCATCATACCCCCCCCACTCCTTCTTTTTCCACCACGTAGGAACTAGGCAATCGCGTCGACGATCGCGTTCAGGGTCTGGCTCGGTCGCATCGCCTTGGACGCCTTCGCATCGTCGGGATGGTAGTACCCGCCGACATCCTGCGGCTTGCCCTGGGCGGCGATCAGTTCGCCGGCTATCTTGGCTTCATTGTCCGCCATCTGCTTGGCCACCTTGGCAAACTTGTCCGCCAGGCCCTTGTCCTCAGTCTGGGCGGCCAGCGCCTGCGCCCAGTAGAGGGCCAGGTAGAAGTGGCTGCCCCGGTTGTCGATTTCGCCCACCTTGCGGGCCGGCGACTTGTTGCTCTCGAGGAACTTGGCGTTGGCCTTGTCCAGCGTATCCGCCAGGATCTTCGCCACGCGGTTGTCGGCGGCCTTGGCCAGATGCTCCAGCGAGGCGGCCAGCGCCAGGAACTCGCCCAGCGAGTCCCACCGCAGATAGCCCTCCTCCTGGAACTGCTGCACGTGCTTCGGCGCCGAGCCGCCGGCGCCGGTTTCGAAGAGCCCGCCGCCATTGAGCAGGGGCACGATCGAGAGCATCTTTGCGCTCGTCCCGATTTCGAGAATCGGGAACAGGTCGGTCAGGTAGTCGCGCAACACGTTCCCGGTGACCGAGATTGTATCCTTCCCCGCCTTCATCCGCTCCAGCGAGAACCGCGTGGCCTCCGCCGGGGCCATGATCTTGATCTCGAGCCCCTTCGTGTCGTGTTTCGGCAGATAGGTGTTCACCTTCTTGATCAGCTCCGCGTCATGCGGCCGGTCCTTGTTCAGCCAGAAGACGGCCGGCGAGCCAGTCGCCTTGGCGCGGTTGACGGCCAGCTTGACCCAGTCCTGGATCGGGGCGTCCTTGACCTGGCACATGCGCCAGATATCGCCTTCCTCGACCTTGTGCTCCAGCAGCGTCTTCCCGGAGGCGTCCACCACGCGGAACGTGCCGCTGGACGGGGCCTTGAAGGTCTTATCGTGCGAGCCGTATTCCTCCGCCGCCTGCGCCATGAGGCCCACGTTGGGGATGCTGCCCATGGTCTTCGGGTCGAACGCGCCGTGCTGTTTACAGAATTCGACGACCTCGTGGTAGACGGGGGCATAGCTGCCGTCCGGGATGACGCACTTGACGTCGGCCAGTTTCCCGTCCGGACCCCACATTTTGCCGCTATCGCGGATGACCGGCGGCATGGAGGCGTCGATGATGACGTCGCTGGGCACATGGAGATTCGTGATGCCCTTGTCGGAGTTGACCATCGCCATCGGGGGCCGCTTCGTGTACACGGCCTGGATGTCGGCCTCGATGGCCTTGCGCTGGTCGTCCGGCAGGGACTTGATCTTCGCATAGACGTCGCCTAGGCCGTTGTCCGGGTCCACGCCCAGCTTCTTGAAGGTCTCGCCGTGCTTGTCGAAGACGTCCTTGTAAAAGACCCGCACCGCGTGGCCGAAGATCTTCGGGTCCGACACCTTCATCATCGTGGCCTTCATGTGGAGCGAGAACAGGATCCCCTTCTTTTTGGCGTCCTCGATCTGCTCGTCGAGGAACGTACGCAAGGCCTTGACGCTCATGAAGGTGGCGTCGATGACCTCGCCGGCCTGCAGCGCGATCTTGTCCTTCAGCACCGTGGCCTTGCCGTCCGGCCCGGCGAACTCGACCCGCGCCGTGGTCGCGGCGGGCACCGTCATGGACTTTTCGTTGGACCGGAAGTCCCCGCCCTTCATGTGGGACACGTGGGTCTTCGAATCCGGGCTCCACGCCCCCATCTTGTGCGGGTGCTTGCGGGCATGTTGCTTGACCGAGAGCGGCGCCCGGCGGTCGGAATTGCCTTCACGCAGCACCGGGTTGACGGCGCTGCCTTTCACCTTGTCATAACGGGCCTTGATGTCCTTCTCCTTGTCGTCCTTCGGATTCTCGGGATAGTCGGGAAGCTTGTAGCCCTGGCTCTGCAATTCCTTGATGGTGGCCTGGATCTGCGGGATCGAGGCACTGATGTTGGGCAGCTTGATGATATTGGCTTCGGGCGTCTTGGCCAGCTCCCCCAGCTCGGCCAGGGCGTCGGGCTGCTTCTGCTGCGCCGTCAGGTAATCGGGGAACACGGCGAGGATGCGCCCCGCCAGCGAGATGTCCCGCAGCTCGACGGCCACACCCGCCGCCTTGGAAAACGCGTTGATGATCGGCAGGAACGAATAGGTCGCCAGCATCGGCGCTTCATCGGTCTTCGTGTAGATGATCTTGGTCGCTTTGGTAGCCATAGGTGAGTACCCTTTCACCGATTAGGTAATGGCGCGTGTGATGAATGAAATTAATTGAGCGCGTTCAACGCCGACCCGGCCTTGAACCACGCGAGCTGCTGCTCCGTCATACTGTGGTTCGCCTGAATCTTGAGTTCCTTGCCATCGGGTTTATGGATGACCACGGTCACCGGCTTCCCCGGCGCCAGCTTGGCCAGGTCCACGACACTCAGCCGGTCATTGAGCTCGATCTTCTCGTAGTCCTTCGGATCCGCGAAGGTCAGCGCCAGGATCCCCTGCTTCTTCAGATTCGTCTCGTGGATGCGGGCGAAGCTTTTCGTGATCACCGCCCGCACATTCAGGAATCGGGGCGACATGGCCGCGTGCTCGCGGCTGCTGCCCTCGCCGTAGTTCTCGTCACCCACGACGATCGAGCCGATGCCCTTGGCCTTGTAGGCGCGGGCAATCTGGGCGATGGTCAGGTTGGCCTCGCCCGTCAGCACGTTGGTGCCCTTGCCGGGCTCGCTGGCGAAGGCGTTGGTCGCGCCCAGGAACATGTTGTCGCTGATCTTGTCCAGGTGCCCGCGGAACTTGAGCCAGGGGCCCGCCGGGGAAATGTGGTCGGTCGTCGTCTTGCCCTTGGTCTTGATCAGGAGCGGCATCTTCTCCAAGTCCTTGCCGTCCCATCGCGGGAACGGCTGCAACAGCTGGAGCCGCTCGCTGGTCGGCGGGATGTCCACGGTGAGTTTGGAGCCATCGGCTGCCGGTTCGACAAACCCTTCCTCGCCCTTGGCGAAACCCTTGGCCGGCAGCTCCTCGCCCTGCGGCGGCTGGAGCTTGAATTCCTTCCCGTCGGCACCCTTCAACGGCTGGTGCACCGGGTCGAAGGTGAGGTTGCCGGACAGGGCATAGGCCGTGACGATTTCCGGGCTGGCCAGGAACGAGAGGGTCTCGTTAATCCCGTCGTTACGGCCCGGAAAATTCCGGTTGAAGGAGCTGACGATCGATTCGGCCTTGCCCTTCACCGCGTCTGCCCGCTTCCACTGTCCGATGCAGGGCCCGCAGGCATTGGCCAGCACGGTCCCGCCCATCTGCTCGAAGGTCTCCATGAACCCGTCCCGCTTCATCGTATGGTAGATGCGCTCGGAGCCGGGCGAAATCAGGAACGGCGTCTTGGCCTTGAGCCCGGCCTTGAGGCCCTGCTTGGCGATGTGCGCCGCGCGGCCGATGTCCTCGTAGGACGAGTTGGTGCAGCTGCCGATCAGGGCCGCCTTCAGCTCGACCGGGTAGCCCTTCTCCTTGGCCTCGGCGGCCACTTTGGACACGGGCCTGGCCAGATCGGGCGTGTGCGGGCCCACGACGTGCGGCTCGAGCTTGGAGAGGTCGATCTCGACGACCTGGTCGAAGTGCTTCTCCGGCGACTTGTAGACCTCCGGATCGGCCACGAGCAGTTCCTTGTGCGCCTGGGCCAGGTTCGCGATCTCCGCCCGGTCCGTGATGTTGAGGTAGGCCACCATCTTCTGGTCGAAGGGGAACACCGACGTGGTCGCGCCCAGTTCGGCGCCCATGTTCGTGATCGTGCCCTTGCCGGTGGCGCTGATCGTCTCGGCGCCGGGGCCGAAATACTCGACGATCTTGTTCGTGCCGCCTTTCACGGTGAGCAGGCCGCAGAGATACAGAATGACGTCTTTCGGCGAGGCCCAGCCGCTCAGCTTGCCGGTCAGCTTCACGCCGATCAGCTTCGGATGCAGGACCTCCCAGGGCAGACCGGCCATCACTTCGCCCGCGTCCGCGCCGCCGACGCCGATCGCCAGCATGCCCAGCCCGCCGCCGTTCGGCGTGTGCGAGTCGGTGCCGATAATCAGCCCGCCGGGGAACGCGTAGTTCTCCAGCACCACCTGGTGGATGATGCCGGCGCCCGGCTTCCAGAACCCGATGCCGTACTTCCTGGCCGAGGAGGAGAGGAAGTTGTAGACCTCCTTGTTCTCGTCCATCGCGCGCAGCAAATCTTTTTGGGAGCCGACCTCGGCGCGGATCAAATGGTCGCAGTGGATCGTGCTTGGCACGGCCACCTTGGGCTTGTTGGCCTGCATGAACTGCAGCATGGCCATCTGGGCCGTCGCGTCCTGCATGGCGACCCGGTCGGGCCGCAGCGCCAGCATGGCCTTGCCGCGCTCCCAGACCTGTGTCTCGAAGTTGTCCGCGTGCGAGACGAGGATTTTCTCCGACAGCGTCAGCGCGCGGCCGAATTTCTTGCGCGCCTTCTCGGCGACCCCGGGCATCTTGGCGTAGAGTTGCTTGACCATTTCAACTGACATGGTGTTCTCCGTTCTTGTTAGTGCCGCACTACTTCAGCGGCGGGACTTCCCGTCGTTTGGGGGCAGCATAGTTCACCAGATAATCGAACAGCCGGATTAGGCGGCTGTCCTGCCGCTTCTGGTCCACCCAGTGGCCGATCAGGCCGATCGTGCGGGCCAGGATGAAGAACCCGTTGAGGCTATCGACCGGGAACCCGAGGTCCACCAGCACGGCGGCCATCGTCCCGTCCACGTTCAGGATCAGGTTGTCCTTCTTGGACGCCGTCACCTGCTCGACCGCGAGCGCAACGTCGAGGCAGGGCGTCTTGATGTTGAGGCTCTTGACGTAGCCGACCAGCTCCTTCACCCGCTTGTCCGGGTTGCGCAGGCTCTTGACG
>JBFGRH010000062.1:0-9579 GCA_041563795.1 Nitrospiraceae bacterium
CTGTTGGGCACCTTGAGAAACGCGAGGTGGGAGCCGCGCGGTGAGGTCTTGCGCTCCATGACCTCCAGCCCGAGAACCTTCGTGTAGAAGTCTATGGTCTGCTGGATGTCACTGACTCTCATTCGCGTGTGCAGCAGTTTCTTGACGCGCATAAGACACCTCG
This sequence comes from Nitrospiraceae bacterium, assembly GCA_041563795.1. Classification (GTDB taxonomy): domain Bacteria; phylum Nitrospirota; class Nitrospiria; order Nitrospirales; family Nitrospiraceae; genus 2-02-FULL-62-14. The sequence goes on from JBFGRH010000062.1 coordinate 164, forward strand.
TTACTCGTCATTCGTCAACCGTCAATCGTAGTCGAGCACGGATCGTCTTCAGGGCTTCCGATACGATTGACGAATGACGCTTGACGCTACTCCCTCGCCGGTCCACTGGTCTTCCGCAGGAGAATTTCAGACGATCCGGGGATCAGGAAGTTCGGCATGGGACCGAGTTCCTGGTAGCCGTTCTTATTATAGAACGCCCGCGCCTCCTTGTTGAAGTCGGAGACGCAGGCGAACAGGTTCTTGGCCCGCGCGAAGACCAGTCCTTCCAGGTGCGTGAGCAGGACGCGTCCGAGGCCCTGGCCGCGCACGGCGGGGGCGATCACGAGCAGTTCGAGGTAGTCGCCCATGAGGAATTTCTGCCGCAGCAGCGCAAACCCCGCCACGGCGCCGCCCGATTCAATGATGAAGCCCTCCCGGCCGGCCGGCAGGGGATCGAAGAGTTTCTTCCAGTCGGTGTCCGCATACCCGAGCGTCTTCCATGGTTCGGAGTCGGCCAGCATGGCCACGATCGCGGGACGGTCTTCCTGCTCGTACGGTCGGATGCGCGGGGTCATGGACGCACCGTCTGCGTGCAGGACAGCAAGTCGCTCACGGTCACCGGTGTGAGCCCGCGTCTGGGCAGATCGTCGCGTATCATCCGGTCGATGACCTCGCGGGTGTGCTTCCCCTTCCCGTTGGCATGGAAGACGATCAGGCTGCCGGCGCGGGTCGAGGCGGTCACGTGGGCCCGCATTTTCTCGGCCGACAGGAACGGGTCCGGGTCGCCCGAGATGATATTCCAGAGAATGAACTGCAACCCAAGTTTCCGGACCACCTCGAGGGTCAGGTTGTTGTACTCGCCGTAGGGAGGCCGGAAGAGCGGCGCCGCCAGCCCGTAGCGGGTTTTCAGTAAATCCACCGCGTGGATGATCTCGGCTCGCTGGTGGTTCTCATCCAGTTTCGTCAGGTGGGCGTGGGCCTGTCCGTGGGTCCCCATCTCGAAGAAGGGGACGGCCAGGAGTTGCTTCATTTCCGCGGCGTGCTTTTCGATCCAGCGGCCGGATGCGAAGAATGTCGCGGGGATCCGGTGCTCGATCAGGTAGTCGACCAAGGCGGCGTCGTACCCCGCTCCCTGCCGGACCGGGCAGAGATCGAAGGTCAGGGCCACGGCCCGGCAGGCCGTGGGTCCTTCACGGATGACCTGCGCGACGCCGTCTCCGGCCGTCCCGAGGGAGAGGCCCACGCAGGCGGCGAGCAGGAACAGACGGACTCCCCTGTGCATGCCGGTGAGTATACCCGATTTCTGCGGGAGTCGGCCGGGTGATTCAGGCGGCCGCGCCGGGCTTGTCCGCGGGAAGCGGCGGGGTCTGTAATATTTGCAGCCGGTGGACCACCGCGGCGCTGTACAGGAAGAGCACGGCCGAATAATAGACCCACAGGAGAAAAATCACGATGAAAAGCAGCGAGCCGTACATGTGATTGTAGTAGACGGTAAAGTCACCCACGTAGGAGCTGAACAGGTGCTTGGCGATTTCCCACAAGAGCGAGAGTACCAGCCCGCCGGCAGCGGCCTGGCGCCAGGTTGGGCGGTTCTTGGGCAGATACCGGTACAGGCCGGTGACGGTCACGAAGACGGACGCGAAGGGAACGACATACCCCAGCAGGAAGCTGTTGGCGGCGAGCGCGAGGAGGTCGATGCCTCCCGTGGGCGGCGCGCTGGACACCAGGAAGTCCAGCGCCTGGGTGAGGCCGTAGGAGAGGACCATGAGCACCTCGACGAAACTCAGCGCGGCGATGGACATGATGGTCGAAATCAGCGGGTTGCGCGTGCGCGCGGTGCCGAAGACCACGTTGACCGCGTAGTCCACTTCGTAGAAGACCAGCCCGCTGAACCAGATGAACGCGAGCAGCCCGATCCAGCCGACGATGCCCTCGCCGGCGGCGTGTTGCAGCTCGCCGGCCAGGTCGACGCCCACGCCCGGGAGGAACCCCCTGATGAACGTCGACAAAAACCCGAACCAGGCATCGTCCTGGCTGGCGAACAGCCCGATGGCGTAGAGGAGCAGGCCGATCATGGGGAAAAAGGACAGGAGCGTGAAAAACGACAGGGAGGCGGCAAGGCTCATGCAGCCGAGGCGGAAGAAATCGGCCATGGCCCCGGCCAGGGCGCGGAGAAACAGGACGACCGTGTCCCAGAAGTCGGTCATGGTCTTATGGTCAACGGTCATTGGATGGGCTGGAACTGCCGTTGATGGTTGACCCTTGGGCAATGATGAGTTGCGCTCCTACCGCAGCACCAGCGTCGCCTGCGTGGCGAACGACACCAGCGGGTTGGGGAAGACGCCGAAAATCAGCACGCCGGCAAAGGCGCAGGCCAGCGCGACGGCCAGAGCCGGCGAGAGGGACAGCCGCGGTTCGACGCCGGCCGTCTCCGGCTCCCGCATGTACATGACGAGCACGACGCGCAGGTAATAATAGGCCGAGATCGCCGCAAAGACCACCCCGACGACGGCGAGCCAGGCCAGGTTCGCCTTGACCGCCGCCATGAACAGGTAGAACTTTCCGATGAATCCCGCCGTGGGCGGAATGCCGGCCAGCGACGCCATGAAGACCAGCATGAGGAAGGCGGGCACCGGTTGTCGTTTGGCCAGACCCGCAAAGTCTTCGATCTCCTCCCCTTCGAGGCCGTTTTTCCGGAGCATCGCGATGACGGCGAAGGCGCCCAGCGTCATAAAGGCGTAAATGGCCAGGTAGAGCATCACGCTGGAAAGGCCGAAGGTCCGCGCGGCCTGGTCGGCCGGCTCGTAGCCCGCCACCACGGCGCCGATGAGGGCATAGCCGGCGTTGGCGATGCTCGAGTAGGCCAGCATCCGTTTGATGTTGGTCTGCACGATGGCCACGACATTGCCGAGGGTCAGCGTGGCGAGGCAGAGGATGAGGAACAGCGCATACCAGTCGGCCTTCAATCCGCCCAGCCCCTCCAGGAAGACGCGCAGGAAGGCGGCGAAGCTGGCGGCTTTGGACGCGACGGCCATGAAGGCCGTCACCGACGTCGGGGACCCTTCGTAGACATCCGGCGTCCACATGTGGAACGGCACGGCGGCGATCTTAAATCCGAATCCGACGGCCAGGAGCACCATGGCGAGGGTCAGCATCGGGTCGTCCAGGCCGCGGGCCGACACGGCCACGGCGACGGCCGAGAGGCGGGTGCTGCCTGAGGCGCCGTAGAGCAGTGAGATGCCGTAGAGCAGCATGCCGGACGAGAAGGCGCCGAGGACGAAGTACTTGGCCGACGCCTCCAGCGAACGGGCCTCGAACCGCTTGAAGCCGGCAAGGATGTAGAGCGACAACGACATCAGCTCCATGCCCAGGTAGATCGTGAGCAGGTCGGCGGCCGAGACCATCACCATCATGCCGGCCAGCGACAAGAGGATAAAGCCGTAGTACTCGCCCAGGTTGATCCGCTCGGCCTTCAGGTAGGGGAGCGACAGCAGGATCGTGAAGCCGGTCACGCCGTAGAGCAGCAGCTTCCAGAATCCGGAGAAGGGATCGAGAATGACGAGGTCGCTGAAGGCCGACACCGACGTGCCCATCCGCGAGATCGTCAGGTAGGCGCAGGCGGCCAGGGCAGCCACGCTGATCCAGGCCAGCCAGTCCCTGCGGGAGGCCGGCGTGACGGGATCCAGGGCCAGCACGAGGCAGGCCGCCCCGATCACGATCAGTTCCGGCAGGATGGCGATGAGGTCGGCCAGCGGTATGGTGATGGTCATCGGACACCGGCCTTGGACAGCAGGTTCGAAGTTCGACCCTGCAACGGGCTCAGGGCCCCGAGCTGAGTCGAGGGAGAGGCGGGGCGTTCACTCCCGGCCGTGGGCGTTGACGTTCGACCTGGCAACGTCGCACGTCGAACATCGAACGTCGGCTTCGTGCCGTCGTTCCGGGCGGACTCCAGGTCGGCGACATCCACGTGTTCGACCAGGTCGTTGACACTCGCGTGCATTTTCAGGAGGAGCGGGTTCGGAAAGAATCCGATCCAGAACACGAGCGCCACCAGCGGCGCCATGGTGACCATCTCGCGCAGGTTGAGGTCGTGGAGATGCGAGGCCTGGGCGGCGTTCGGCAGGCCAAACGCGACGCGCTGCAGCATCCACAAGAGATACGCGGCGGCCAGGATGATGCCCAGTGAGGCGACGGCGGCGATCCAATGGCTCCAGAAAAAGGCGCCGACCAGCACCAGGAACTCCCCGACGAAACTGTTCGTGCCCGGCAGTCCCAGGGATGAGAGCGTGAAGATGACGAGGACGGTCGCGTAGCGCGGCATGGGGCCGGAGAGGCCGATGTTGTCGGCGATCTGGCGGCTGTGCGTGCGCTCGTAGATGACGCCGACGCAGAGGAACAGCGCGCCGGTCGTGATCCCGTGGTTCACCATCTGCAGGATGGCCCCCTCGATGCCCTGGGCGTTGAGCACGAAAATGCCGAGGGTCACGAAGCCCATGTGGCTGACGCTGGAATAGGCGATGAGCTTCTTGAGGTCGGCCTGCGCCAGCGCCATGTAGGCGCCGTAGATAATGGCGATCAGCGACAGGGTCACCATGACCGGGACGAAGGTGGCGGTGGCGTCCGGCAGCATGGGCAGCGAGAAACGCAGGAAGCCGTAGGCGCCCATCTTCAGCAGCACGCTCGCCAGGATCACGCTCCCGGCCGTGGGCGCCTCGACGTGGGCATCCGGCAGCCAGGTGTGAAGGGGCCACATCGGCACCTTCACCGCGAAGGCGGCGAAGAAGGCCCAGAACAGCCAGTTCTGCAGGGCCGGCTCGTACTCGACGCGGGTCAACAGGAGAATGTCGAACGTCTGCCCGCCTTGGACGAACAGCACGAGAATCGCGACCAGCAGCAGCACGCTGCCGACCAGCGTGTAGAGGAAGAATTTCACGGCCGCGTAGAGACGGTTCGGCCCGCCCCAGACCCCGATCAGCAGGTACATCGGGATCAGCATCGCCTCCCAGAAGACGTAGAACAGCACGAAGTCCAGCGCGACGAAGACGCCGAGCATGGCGGTCTCCATGATCAGCAGCACGGCCATGAATTCCTTCACCCGGGTCTCGATCGCGCGCCAGGAACAGAGCACGCAGAGCGGCGTGAGGAAGGTCGTCAGCAGCAGCAGCGGGAGGCTGATCCCGTCCACGCCGACGCTGTAGCTGATCGGGGGCGAGGCGATCCACGCGACCTGCTCGACAAACTGCATGCGATGCGTCGAGGGATCGAAGAGGGACCAGAGCGGCAGCGACAGGGCGAGGTCGAAGAGCGACACCGCCAGCGCGATCCACCGGATCAGGTGGTGCGCCGTCCTGTTGACCAGCAACAACAGCAGGGCGCCGGCCAGCGGCAGGAACACGATGGCCGTGAGCCAGGGGAAGCCGCCGGTCTGAAGCATCACATCGCTCATAGTTCAGAACAAGAAGAACGCCGTTAAAATGAACACCGCGCCCAGGGCCATGCCCAGGGCGTAATGCTGTGTCTGACCGCTCTGGAACAGGCGCATCAGCCATCCCCACCAGGCGATGGCGCGGGCCGTCCCGTTCACGGCCCCGTCGATGATCGCCACATCCACCCTTTGCCACAACCGGTCGGCCAACCCGAACGTCGGGCGCACGACCGTGGCGTCGTAGGCCTCGTCCACGAACCATTTGTTCAAAGACAGGCGGTAGAGCCGCTGCCACCGCTGCGCCAGGCGGTCCGGAAGGCCGGGCGATTTGACGTAAACAAACCAGGCGGCGGCGATGCCGGCGAGCCCCATGAATGTGGCCACGGCCATGACGGCGGTGGCGGCCGGACCATGGTGTGCGCCCGCCGCACGGGCGACGGGTCCGGGGAGCGCCGGCGCGAGAAATTCGAAGATGCCGAAGTAGCCGGCCGCGACGGACAGCAACGCCAGTACCAGTAACGGCATGGTCATCGTTCCTGAGGGCTCGTGGATGGCATGCGCGCCGCCATGCTTATGACCCTGTTCATGCCCCTGCCCGTGGGATCCTCCACGATAGGTCCCCCAGAAGGTCACGAACACGAGCCGGAAGCTGTAGAAGGCCGTCAGAAGCGCGGTGAGCAGGCCCAGGACCGTGAGGAGCTGCCCCAGCGACCCGGCGAACCAGGACGACACCAGCAACTCGTCCTTGCTGAAGAAGCCGGCGGTCATCGGGAAACCGGCCAGGGCGAGCGACCCGACGACAAAGGTCCAGTAGGTGACGGGGAGCTTGTCCTTGAGCCCACCCATGTGGCGCATGTCCTGCTCGTGGTGCAGCGCGATGATCACCGAGCCGCAGCCGAGGAACAGCAGCGCCTTGAAGGCGCCGTGGGTCAGGAGGTGGTAGATGCCCGCCGCGTAGGCGCCCAGGCCGCAGGCCATCATCATGTAGCCGAGCTGGCTGACGGTCGAGTAGGCCACGACGCGCTTGATGTCGGTCTGCGTCAACGCGATCGTGGCGCCCAGCACCATCGTCAGGGCGCCGGTGACCGCCACGACGTCCATGGCCATCGGCGAGAGGTTGTAGAGCGGGTGCAGCCGCGCCACCATGAAGACGCCCGCGGTCACCATCGTGGCCGCATGGATCAGGGCCGAGATCGGGGTCGGGCCTTCCATGGCGTCCGGCAGCCAGACGTGCAACGGGAACTGAGCCGACTTGCCGACTGCGCCGGCGAAGAGCAGCAGGCACATGAGGGTCAGCGTGGACACTTCCCAGGTCCAGCCGAAGGGGCGCAGGAGGTTGATGGTCTCGCCGGCGAGGTCGGCGGCCTGCGCGAAGACGTGCCGGTATTCGAGCGAGCCGAAGCTGTACCAGACGAGCAGCAGCCCCAGCAGGAACCCGAAATCGCCGATGCGATTGACGACAAAGGCCTTGGTCGCCGCCGAACAGGCCGACGGCCGCTCGTACCAGTGGCCGATCAGGAGGTAGGAGCAGAGGCCGACCGCCTCCCAGAAGACGAACAGCTGGAGAAAATTGTCCGCCATCACCAGCATCAGCATCGAGAAGGTAAACAGGGCGATGTAGGCGAAGAAGCGCGCGTACCCCTTCTCGCCGTGCATGTACCCGATCGTGTAGACGTGGACGAGCGAGCTGACGGTCGTGACCAGAATCAACATGCAGGCCGTCAGGCGGTCGATCGAGATGCCGAGGCCGACCCGCAAATCCCCGGAGGTCAGCCACGTGTACAGGGGCACGGACGTGTGGTGCCCCTTCGCGACCTGCAGGAACGCGAGGACGGAGAGGATCAGCGACACCGCCACGGCCGGCACCGCGACCAGATGCGCCTTGTCCCTGATCCAGTGGCCGAAGAGGCCCAGGATCACGAACGCCGCGAAGGGGAGCAGTGGGATCAGCGTGTATTCCATCCCGCTACCATTTCATCAGCTGAAATTCGTCCACGTTGATGCTCGACTTGCTGCGGTAGAGGGCGATGATGATGGCCAGGCCGACCGCGACTTCGGCGGCCGCCACCGTCAGCGTGAAGAAGACGAACACCTGCCCGGCAACATTGTGATAGTAGTTTGAAAACGCGACGAAGTTGATGTTGGTCGCGTTCAGCATCAACTCCACCGACAAGAGGATGATGATGATGTTCCGTCGGATCAGCACGCCCACCATGCCGATGATGAACACGGTCGCACTGAGGATCACGTAGTAGGAAACGGGAATCATAGTTTCAATGGTTGATGGTCGATGGTTGATGGTTAGTGGATCGGAGCATTTTCTTCATGAACCATTGCCCATCAACCATGCCTTCCTCATTTCGTATCAAAGAGGTCCCGTTTTGCGAGCACGATGGCGCCGATCATGGCCACCAGCAGGATCAGCGAGGCCACCTCAAAGGGGAACACGTAGGTCGAGTAGAGGACTTCGCCGATCGCCTCCGTGTTGCCGATGGCCGGGGACGGCGGGACAACCTTCGGCGGCGCGGCCGTGCCGCCGGTGGGCTGCAGCATCAGGAGAATGACCTCGGTCAGAAGGGTCACGCCCAGCAGGGCGCCGAGGGGAAGCTGCCCGTGGTACCGGTCCTCGCGGTGGAGGTTCAACAGCATGACGACGAACAGGTACAGCACGAGGATCGCGCCCGCGTAGACGATGATCTGGACGGCGGCCACGAATTCCGCGTGCAGCGTGACGTAGAGCCCCGCGACGTGGAAAAACATGATCAGGAGCGAGAGCGCGCTATAGACGGGGTTGCGCAGCGCGACCACCAGGATGGAGGTCAGGACAATAATGCCGGCCAGGTAAAAGAAGAAGAGCTGGGCCATGTTGACTCAGCTTTCTTTCGGCGGGAGGTTCTTGAACGCGACGTTGAAGAAGGCAACGTTCGGGTGCTGGAACTCCAGGCGCTTTTCGCGCACCGGGTAGGACCGGTCGCCGATCGCCAGCAGCTGCTCCTTGTTCAGATGCAGGTGCCGCTTGTCATACACGGCCCACTCGTATTCGCGGGTCATGCCGAGCGCGTCCACCGGGCAGGCGTCCACGCAAAGCCCGCAGAACAGGCAGCGGGTCATGTCCATGTAGTATTCCTTGGCGAAACGCTTGGTCGGCTCGCCGGGCACCTCCGCACTGACCACGCGGATGACGCGCGAGGGGCAGGCCGCTTCGCAGAGGTCGCAGCCGACGCACTTCTCGGTGCCGTCATCGTAGCGCAAGAGGGCCAGCATGCCCCGATAGCTGTCCGGCAGGGTCCGCTTCTCGTGCGGGTACTGGAGCGTGATGGGCTTATAGTTCAACAAGTGCCGCATCGTGGCCATCATGCCGACGAGGATCTCGTAGAAGGTGATCGTCTTGATCCAGGCCTTGAGTTTCGTCATCAGAGCTCTCAGTTTTCAGTAATCAGTTTTTCCGGAACTGTGAACTGATAACCGTCAACTTCTCCACTCATCCTCTGGGAAACAGATACGCCGCGATCGCGGTCACCAGGATGTTGCCCAGCGCGATCGGGAGCATCACCTTCCAGCCGAACCGCATGAGCTGGTCATAGCGCAGGCGCGGCAGCGTCGCGCGCAGCCAGAAGAAGAGGAACAGGAAAAAGTAGACCTTGGCGGCGAACCACACGACGTTCTCAGCCCAGGCGAATTGCGCGAATCCCAGGCGCGCGAGCGCGGTCCCCGGGTAGGGCGCATTCCAGCCTCCCAGGAACAGCGCGGCGGCGATGCAGGAGACCAGGATCATGTTGCCGTACTCGGCGATGAAGAAGAAGGCGAACCGCATGCCGCTGTATTCGGTGAAGAAACCCGCCACCAGTTCGCTTTCCGCTTCCGGCAGGTCGAAGGGCACCCGGTTGGTCTCCGCCACCGCGGAGATCACGTAGACGACGAAGGCCAGGAGCTGCGGGAACGGCGGTGCGAAGATGTACCAGTTCCAGAACCAGCCGGCCTGGGCCTGGGTGATCTTGACGAGGCTCAGCGA
>JBFGRH010000063.1:0-9520 GCA_041563795.1 Nitrospiraceae bacterium
GGCGGAACCGCAGGCCCAGGCCGCTCCGGCCACGCCGCAACCGGCGCCGGTGGAGCAGCAGCAACCCGCGCCCCCACCGCCCCAGGCCTGATGCGGAGGAATTGCTGATGGGAACTCCGGTCGTCGAGCTCGGCGTAAAGTACATCGAAACCTTCGCCGGCAACGGAAAAGCGCGCAGCACCGGCGACGGCAAGCTGGCCGTGAAGGCCGGCATTCCGCTCCCGCACCATGCCGCCCTAGACCGGGAGGGACGGTATCTCTATTTCGCCGAATCCGGGTCCGACCGGGTGCGGCGCGTGGACCTGCAAGCCGGTACCCTGCACAACTTTGCGGGCATCGGGGAGACCTGCTACAGCGGTGACAGCGGCCCGTGCGGCGAGGCCGGTCTCTATCTGCCCCTCGACATCGCCTTCGATTCCCAGAACCATCTCTATATTTGCGATTCCGGCAGCAACCGGATCAGGCGCGTCGATCGCGACACGGGCGTCATCACCACCGTCGTCGGGACCGGGCAGCATGGCTTCAACGGAGACGGGGCGGCCCTCGAGGTCAACCTCACCTGGCCGGCCGCCATCGCGTTCGACGCGGACGATGTCCTGTACATCGCCGATACGCAAGCGCACCGGGTCCGCCGGTACGATCCGAGGACCGGGCAGGTGACGACGATCGCCGGCACGTGGTCGGCCGAGGATGATGCCCGCGAACAGCCGTTGGTCGCCAGAAATCTCGTGGTGCTCTCCGGGGACGCCATCGGGATCGATTTCAGCGACGACCATGGATGGCTGATGCCGGTCTGCTCGGACGGACTTGATCTCTCCCTGTACCTGGACGACGGGCGTCCCGCGACGCAGGCCCGCCTCTACGATATCGTGGGCATCGCCGTGGACAGCCAGGGCCACGTCTATGTCGTGGACAAGGCCAGCAACCGGGTCCGGAGGATCGACCGCTCCAGCGGCGCGATTTCCACGGTGGCCGGAGTCTGCCGGTTCGGGTACGACGGCGACGACAAGCCGGCCGTGAAAGCCATGCTCCATGCCCCGGAAGCCGTGGTCTTCGACGCGGACGACCATCTCTATGTCTCGGATACCATGAACCATCGTGTCCGGAAAGTGGACGCCAAGACGGGCATCATCACGACGGTCGCCGGGAACGGCGAGAGCGGATACGAGGATAAGAACATGGGCGGGTGCGGCGCGGCCCGGTTCGTGGCCAAGGAATCGGCCGGCCAGCTCAAGCACGGTGACGGGTTGCTGGCCGTGGAGGCCGTGGTGAATTCTCCGGTCGGCCTCGCGCTCGATCCGCAGGGGCTGCTGTATATCTGCGAGCGCGGAGAAAACAAGATTCGTCGCGCCCGGCTCTGGTAGGTCGCGACGCAGGTGCCGTAGTTCAGAAAAACCGCAGGCTGTTCAAAAAGGCCGTCCAGCGAGGCGAGAACAAAGCTGGCGGACTTTTTCAGCGGCCTGCTAATGAGGATCCGGCATGGTCCGGCTTCAAAACCGGTCTCGCTCCACCATCCCCCTGTTTACCGGCCTGATCGTCGGCTCGCTGGCGCTGGGCTGGCTCGGCATTCCGGTCGTCAGTTCCGAGGGCATGATCATCCGCGCCCATCTCGTGCCGGGGGAGATTCCCACCGCGCCAGAAGATTCCGCCTGGGACAAGGTTCCGGTCATGACGATTCCGCTCAGCGGCCAGGTGATCACCAGGCCGGTCTGGCCCGAGCCCAGCGCGCGATCCTTGAAGGTGCGCGCGATCCATAACGGCGAGGAGATCTCCTTCCTGCTGGAGTGGCAGGACAACACGAAGAACGACCGGCTGACCCCAGGCACGTTCCGTGACGGAGTGGCCATCGGGCTGCCGCTGGGCGACGCGCCCGCGTTTTTCTGCATGGGCCAGCTGGACCATTACATCAACATCTGGCACTGGAAGGCGGACTGGCAGAGCGACATCGACCGTCGGGCCGCCCGCGCCTCCGAGGGAACGGGCGGGGAGGTCCGCCGGTTCGAAGTGATTCCCCGGCGGAAATCATCGGTCGAGGACCTGATCGGCGGCGGGTTCAGCACGCTGACGACCAAGGAGGATCAGGGCCGGGTGCAGGGCAAGGCCACCTGGAAGGACGGTGTCTGGCGGGTGGTGTTCCGGCGGCCGATGGCCGGCACCGGCCAGGAAAATGAAGCCAAGCTGGAGCCGGGGCGCCTGCAGACGATCGCCTTGGCGATCTGGAACGGCGAGAACAAGGAGCGCAACGGGCAGAAGGCCGTCGCGCCATGGTTTCAACTGGCGATTGATCCGGTAGCGAGTCTGTGATCATCTGGATGAGATCCGACATGTCGGTCGAACAGGAAGCCCTGCCATGGGGTAGGGCTTTTTTGATGCTCGTGGTGGCCGTCCTGTTCTGGGGAAGCGGTCTTCAGAGCGCGTCCGCCCAGGCCGAGGCGCTCGCAAAGGTCGAACCGAAGAAGGAGATGACCAAGAAGGAGGCCGTGCGTCTCGGTGAGGAATTCGGCATCATCGTCGACGAGGTGGATGAGGGGATCCGGAAGGAGCTCGGCCTGCAACGGAAGGGCGGGGTCGCGGTGCTTGAGGTGATCGGGGGCACCATGGCGGAGGCGGCCGGCATCAAGGTCCGCTCCGTGATCAAGGAAATCGACAAGAAGGAAATCAACACACTGATCGACTTCGGCAACGCGCTGACACGGGCGATGGACCAATGCAACTTCACGGTCGGCACGTACGAGCCGGCGGACCCCACCGATCCGGTCGGGTGGGGCGTCAATTTCCATTTTGTCGGCTGCAAGCGGGATTGATTCAGGCGGGGTGGCACGGGTGAGACGCATGACGTTCTTGCGCGCAGCGACGATCGTGGGCGTGGGCCTGCTCCTGGTGACGGCCGGCTGGCTGTTCTCGGGGCATGCGGTGGCGCAGAAGGCCGACGGCAAGGCGCCGGCCGGCTGGGTGGATGAGATCGAGAAGATTTTCATCCGGTCGGAAGACTGCAAGCAGTGCCATGACCGGCACTATGAGGAATGGAAGGGCATGCGCGAGCAGACCCCGGACCTGAAAACGTTCGGGCGGGTCGATGCGGCGCTCCTGCACGGTACGTCGCTGGAGTCGCCGATCTTCCGAACGGTCCTCGGGGTATGGATGCAGACCAATCCGACACCGGATCAGCAGCGGCAGTGCCTCTCCTGCCATGTCCCCTCGGCGACCGTGTTCCCGCAGCACGTCGAGAAAATCGCCTCACAGGTGCTGGCGGGCAAGGTGGAGGTCGAGGGGATCAGTTGTGCGGCCTGCCATCTCATCAATGACACGGCCAAGGATCCGGCTGCCCCCGCGCCGACGTTCAAGTTGAACCCCGGGAAGACGTTGTATGGGCCCTATGCAGACCCGGAGGAGAATCTTGTCCATCCGGCCGCCCAGTCGGACCTCTACCGCAGCGTGTCGTATTGCGCCTCCTGCCACTATGACAAGGTCAAGGACGTGACCATGCGTCAGTTGCCGGGCGAAATCCTCCAGGGCACGGTCTGTCAGGATTGCCACATGGAGCAGTCGACCGGCAGTTCCACGTCCAGGCGCGGCGCGATGACCCGGCCCATCGGCCGGCACTGGTTCCGCGGGGTGGTGATTCCCGGCATCATGCTCAAGAACCGCAACCTGCAGGCGGAGTGGATGCCGCGCGTGGATATCGAAGCCAGCAAGTCGAGCCGGGCGATCGAAGGCACCGTCCTGGTCCGGGTGGGCAGCCTGCCGCACAGTTTTCCGGACGGCGATCCGACCCTGAAGCAGTTCTTTGTCACGATCACCGCCAAGGATGCGAAGGGGCTGGTCCTGGCTTCGGAGGTCAAACGGTTCGGCACGCCCTACGAGCAGCTTGCCAGGGGGCCGTATCCGGAGCCGTTTATCAAGGGGGGGACGACGAGGCGGGTGCCCTTCACCCTCACGCTCAAGGAGGGGGCCGCGCCGGCCAACCTCGAGGCCACCCTGACCTACGCGCTCATCCCGGAGCCGTCCCCCGCCCTGAGGGACAAGTACCTGGCCACGCTGGCGGGTGAAAAAGAACGCACCGAAGCGATGAAGCTCCTGCAGGAATATTTCCAGCCTCGTGTGCTGACCTTCCGCACCAAAGCGTTATGACGGGTCGGCGGCGTGGGGGACAACGGGGACCCAGTGTCGACCGGCTGAGAGGAGGCATGCGCGCAAGATGACGTCGTGGAAATCATTGCGGTGGAGCCTGGCGGCGGCGATCGGCCTCGTGGCGGCGGTCCTGCTGTTCGGCGGCGGGCCGCTCGGGCTGGCGCAGGACGCCAAGTCCAAACGCCCGATGGAGAAAGTGTTCCCCGCGTCGGCGAAGTGCAAACGCTGCCACGAGCGCGCCTATGAGGAGTGGGAAACGTCGCCGTTGTCGCGCTCGATTCACTCCCCCGTGTTCCGCGCCTCCCTGGATGCCTACCTGGCCTCCGGCTCGAACAAGGACAAGGTGCTGTGCCTCCGGTGCCATACCCCGCACGTCAACGAATATCCCGAGCACGGGGACGACTTCATCGCCCAGGTGAAATCGGGTGACCCGGCCATCGACGGCGTGGGCTGCGTGCAATGTCACCTCATCAAGGAAGTGGACCGGTCCAACCTGCAACCGAGCCCCAAGTATGAGACGGGCGGCAAGACGCTCTATGGACCCTACAAGGACTTCGTGGAGAATCTGGCGCATACCTCCGCGGAACTGCCGCTCTTCCGCAAGTCGGACCTCTGCCTCAACTGCCATCTGGCCGTGCCGAGCGTGGGCAATCTGGGCAAGACCAACGATCTCCTCGGCGGCTGGGAGTCGAGCCAGGCGGTCAAGTCCGGGAAGGAGTGTCAGACCTGCCACATGCCCGAACAGGTCGGAGAATCGGCCAACGGCGAGGCCAAGCGCAAGGTTGCCAACCACTCGTTTCCGGGACGGGTCGGCAAGCTTCGGCAGGAGGCGGCCAAGCTGGACATCGCCACCACGATCAAGGGTGCCCAGACCACCGTCAAGGTGACCGTCCAGAGCCTGGTCCCGCACAACCTGCCGGCGACCCATCCGGGATGGGCGCGGGTCGTGCTGAACCTGGCCATCCATGGCAAAAACTTGAAGGTCGTCTACTCGGAGCAGCGGATCTACGGCCGGACCTATGCCGATGCCAAGGGCCAGAAAACCGTGTTCGACTTCGACGCGGCGAAGGTGCTCGACAACACGGTCTTGAAACCTGAGGAGACGCGCGTCGAGACCTTTACGTTCCCCACGCCCAAGGACACCCGGACATTTGATGTCGAGGTGGCGCTGAGTTATGCGCCGGTGTCGGGACCGCCGGCCTTCCTGCAGCGCATCGAAGCGGAATCCTCGCAGGGCGCGCAGGATCCGGCCTTCCAGGCGATTCCCATCGCCAAGCAGACGGTGAACGTGCCCGTCACGCCGGGCGGCTAGGGGCGGGGAGTGGACGCTAGTCGGAGACGACCGTCGAGCCGGGCGATTTCATCTTGAAAATCTGAATCGCGGCGTACATGCCCTTGGCGGGCTGGTTGAGGATGAGCCGGCAGTTCGTGACGCGGGTGTCGATCAACTCGTACTGTCCGCCGCTATAGTAGATGTCGCAGTCATCGATCTGGCAGTTCTTGTACACGTGATTGTCCAGCACCAGCTTGGTCTTGCTGAAGCTCTGCCCGTCGACGACGATATAGGTCGGTTCGAGTCCCATCGGCCGTGTCTTCGTCGCGCACTATAGCAAGTCTGTCTGCCATTCGTAAACAGGCCGCAAACCGGACGTCCGTGAGTATTTACTGCCGCCCGTCATCTGTGTTAAGTAGCGCTCGACCCGTTGGACGGACAGGCCGTCGCCAGGGTCGCGTGTATGCGAAACGAGAACCGAGGTTGAATGGCCA
This sequence comes from Nitrospiraceae bacterium, assembly GCA_041563795.1. Classification (GTDB taxonomy): domain Bacteria; phylum Nitrospirota; class Nitrospiria; order Nitrospirales; family Nitrospiraceae; genus 2-02-FULL-62-14. Next base: position 5,899 of record JBFGRH010000063.1, read on the forward strand.
AACGATCGGCCGCTGCTGCAAAGCCCAAGTCTCACTCTAAGCCTCAGGCGAAGCCCCAGCCCAAGCCCGCCACACCCGTGATCGAGCCGACGACGTCCGGCAAGCCGGTGTCCCGTGCGGCCCGGTCCGCGGAGCCCATGTCGGCCGTCGAAATGGGCTCGCGGCAACGGGAAATTTCCGTCTCCGAGTTCTTTACCAAGAACCGGCACCTCCTGGGGTTCGACAATCCGCGCAAGGCGCTGCTGACCTGCGTGAAGGAGGCGGTGGATAACGCGCTGGATGCCTGCGAGGAGGGGGGGATCCTTCCCGACCTCGTGGTGAAGCTCGACGTGGTGCCGGAGGGGGCAACCATGCCCGCGGTGAGCCAGGCCACGCGGTTCCGCATCACGGTCGGGGACAACGGACCGGGCATCGTGCGGCAGCAGATTCCGAGGATTTTCGCGAAGCTGCTCTACGGGTCCAAGTTTCACCGCCTGCGCATGAGCCGGGGCCAGCAGGGCATCGGCATTTCCGCGGCCGGGATGTACGGCCAGCTCACCACCGGCAAGCCGGTCAAGATCATCTCCCGCACCAATCCCCGGTCGGCGGCGCACTACTTCGAAGTCCAGATCGACACGAAGAAGAACGAGCCCCGGATTCTCGAGAACAAGCAGCTCGACTGGGAGCAGTCGCGCGGCACGCAGGTGACGCTCGAGGTCGAGGGCCGCTACCAGAAGGGGCGCGCCTCGGTCGATGAATACCTGGAGCAGACGATCATCGCCAACCCCCATGTGCTGCTGACCTACGTGACGCCCGAGGGGGACACCAGGACCTACCCACGTACCTACAAGGAACTGCCGCCGCAGCCGCGCGAGATCAAGCCGCATCCCTACGGCATCGAGTTCGGGATGTTCCTCAAGATGCTGCATGACACGAAGAGCCACACGTTGTCCGGGTTTCTATCGAGCGATTTCTGCCGCGTGTCGTCAGCCGTGGCCGCGGAGATCTGCAAGACGGCCAAGTTGTCGCCGTCGGGCCGCCCGCGCGACCTGCACGGGCACCCGGCGGAAATGCTCTACAAGACGATGCAGACCACCAAGATCATGGCGCCCCCGACGAACTGCCTCGTGCCGATCGGGGAGCAGGCCATCCTCTCCGGCCTGTACAAGCAGATCAAGGGGGAGTTTTACACGGCCGTGAGCCGTCCCCCGGCCGTGTACCGGGGCAATCCCTTCGTCATTGAAGCGGGACTGGCCTACGGCAAACGGCCCGAGGAGGCCGCGGCTGCGCCGAAGCCGGCCGAACGGCCGCTGGCGGAGGGAGAAGAGCACGAGGAAGACGACGAGCTGGCCCGCGTGATCCGGTACGCCAACCGCGTCCCGCTGCTCTACCAGCAGTCGGCCTGCGCCACCTTCAAGGCCGTGCTCGACACGACCTGGCGGAACTACGGTGTGACGCAGTCGCGCGGGGCCCTGCCCGCCGGCCCGATGGTGATCTTCGTGCACATGGCCTCGGTGTGGGTGCCGTTTACGAGCGAATCGAAGGAAGCGATCGCCGATTACGACGAAATCCGCAAGGAGATCACGCTGGCGCTCCGCGAGTGCGGCCGCCGGCTGGGCATGTTCCTGCGGCGGCGCGAGCGGGCGCAGGGGGAGTTTCGCCGCCGGAATATCTTCGAGCTCTACATCGAGGAGGTGGCCGAGGCCTGCAGCCGCCTCAAGGGCGGGAAGCTCCGCACGGAGAAGCTCAAGGCGCAGTTGCAGAAGATCGCGAACTCGAAAACCGGCGGCATGAAGACGGATGAGACGTTGGGGAAATCCGGCGGCGGCCCGGAGGGCCTGCCGCACTCGATCATCGTGACCCCCGAGGGGGTCGAGGGGGAGGTCCCGTCGGCCGTCGAGGGGACTGAACCGGGGACGCCCGAGGCCGCATCGGAGCAGCGGGCCGATCCATCGCCGGACGAGGAACCGCACGGAAAGCCTGCCGGGCGGAAGCACCATCCGAAGCCGGCCAAGCCGCGGGCTCGTCGACACAAGAAGTAGGACACCATGGCCAAGACGAAACACAAGACGAACGGGGCGGTGGCGAAGAAACTGGTCGGCCTGGCCGACGTGGTCATTCACGCCGCGGAGCGGTCCAAGGACCCGACGATCGAGATCCCCATCCGCGCCCTGTCGAACGTCTCCTTCAACCCGCGCAACGGCCTCATCGAAATGGGGAAGAAGAAGCAGGCGCGGTCCTTCTTCAACGTCGGCATGGCGAAGAAGTTCATGCAGACGATCCTCGTGGCGGACGCGCTGTCGGAGCTCCAGCGCGCGGACCTGACCACCTCGCTCAGGGAGATCTACTACCGGACGAAGCACACGATCAAGGATTCGCACGAGAACACCTTTGACACGCAGGACGAATCCGACCCCGTCATCGAGGACCTGGAGGTCTCGCTGGCGGCGCTGCGCGAAGAGCTGCACGTCCGGGCCGAGAACGGCGGCAGCGTGGTCGGCCCGCTGGTGCTCGGCGACGACGGGGACCGCGTGGACTGCGCGAAGCTGGGCAAGGGCGGCTATTCGGTGCCCTCGATCGTGGAACCGGAATACGTGGAGATCCGTCGCTGCACGGCCGATTTCGTGCTGCTGGTCGAAAAAGGCACGCAGTGGAACCGGCTGTCGGAGGACAAGTTCTGGAGACGCTACAACTGCGTGCTGCTGACCGGCAATGGCCAGCCGCCCCGCGGGGTCCGCCGTCTGGCGCGCCGGCTGCACGAGGAATACAAGCTGCCGGTCTACGTGCTGGTCGATAACGATCCCTGGGGGTACTACATCTACTCGGTGGTCAAGCAGGGGTCCATCAACCTCGCCTTCGAGAGCCAGCGCATGGCGATTCCCAAGGCGAAGTTCATGGGGCTGTCCAGCGCGGACCCCGAGCGGTACGGCCTGCCGCGCAACGTCGGCATCAAGCTCAACGAGAAGGACATCGCCCGCGCGAAGGAGTTGTTGAACTACCAGTGGTTTCAGAAGCCGGCCTGGCAGACGGAGATCAAGCGGATGCTCACGAGCGGGCTCAAGTACGAGCTGGACGCGTTAGCCAACAAGGATTTTCAGTATCTCACCAAGAAATATCTCCCGCGAAAGCTGAAGGAAAAGGACTGGCTCGACTGACAGGATGGTGCGCAGAAGTGAACAGTGTTCAGTGCTCAGTTGCAGGAACTGACTGCTGATTACTGAGAACTGAATGTCTCCTTTTGTCTTGATACCCCGGACCCATCTGTATAGAATGGCGCGACTTTTCAGGCAGTTAGCTGCCTTTGGATTGAACCTGGACCACCCATCGTTTCTCCTTTTAAATCATGGGGTTTGGGAATGGGTGAAGCCACGTCCCCTCGACGTAAACGCGTTTGTAATCACGGGAGGAGATTGAAGTGAGCGACTCAGCGATTGTCACGTTCGCACTCATCGCGGCGGTGGCCGGAATTGCCTATGGCCTGTACCTGGCCATGTGGGTGTTCAAACTCAACGCCGGCAACGCCAAGATGCAGGTGTCCAACGAGAAAGTTCGCTGGACACAGCGGATGCAATTGGAAGGGGGACAACTGGTTCTTGAAATCACGAACGGTCATTCCACGACCTGGGGAGCGTTCGGGGGACAA
>JBFGRH010000064.1:0-9473 GCA_041563795.1 Nitrospiraceae bacterium
ATATCGGCGAGGACGACGAGCAGGCGGCCCGTCCCGTTTTCGTGCGGGTCGATGGCCCGGAGCGTGATACCGAAGTCGCAATCGTCCAGCCGACCGTAGGTCTGGACATGCAGGCCGGTGAGCGAGTCCGATTCGCGCGCGGCGGAGGGGATCAGGTAGCCTTCCCAGCGCAGCATCGGATGTGCGCGGGCCGCGCGTTTCAGCGCCCGCCAGGAGCAGGGCAGCCCGGCGCGGTCCAGATGGGCGAGCAGCCACTCGACGGTCGGCAGCGTGCCGGTGCGGGCTTGGAAGGTCCACTCGGACATGCCGGTGCGGATCGGCCGGCCGTGGCCGGGCCGTGAGACTTCATCGAGTTCGGCCTCGTCGCAGACGACGTAAAATTCTCCGCGCGGGTCGAACCAGAACCGCAGCCGTCCGCCGATCGCCTCGGCATGGATCGCATGGATCTCCGAACAGTCGGCCCCCTCCTGCTCGAAAATGGACAGGTCGGTGACGCCGCGCATCGTGAGCCTGGCCACGCGCGTGACGACGTAGAGCCCTTCGGGACTGCGTACGGTGAGTTCGTAACGGATGACGGCGGTCAGGACGGTCCCGGCGACCACTTCCCGGCCCGAGGATTCGTCGAACATGCGCTGCTTGCGGACGTGCAGTTCGTTGATCTGGCCGCCATGGAACGCGTGGGAATGGTCCAGGAGCCAGGCCAGCTCGTCCGGGGTTTTGATGCGGCGCAGCATGGGAACATTGTAGGGAAGCCCCCGGCTTGGTGCCAGTGCTCTCCCGCTTTCACGGTTGTGGAAAAAAAGCGAATACTTGACAGGCGGAGGCCTCGTTGTTCTCGAACCGGCCGCCCCTACGGCACGGCGGTGAGCTCCACCCAGAGCAGGCAGTCGTAGGGCACTCGTTTATTGGGATACGATGCCCCGCGCTTCCACCGGGTCACCATGTCCCGGGAGGGCACGAGGACCTTCTCCACGCTGATGTGGACGGGTTTCAGTCCGCCCAGCAACTCACGCAGCGTATCGCTCTTCAACAGCAGGCGGGCGACGAACACGTTCGCATTTCCCCTGACGGGCTTGCCGGCGGCGAGATTCCATTCCCTGGCCTGGCGGGCCGCCGACGACAGCTCTCTCGACATCTCCGGCAGCTCGACGAGGCGGCCCAGAAAAATGGAGACCGTCTCCTTGCCCTGTTTCTGGAACGGAGCCGCGTCCCGCATGACCTGGTTGAAGGCGTCCGTAAAGGCCCGGGCCGACGGCATGCAGGGAGTCTTGATCTTGTTCTGAACCTGAAAGACACGCAGGTGGTAGGTCGAACGGTCTTCCTCTTCCAGCACCATCGTGCAGGTCTCAGCCCGGGCGTTCCATGAGCCGGTCACGACGGCCGCCCCTGCCGAAGTCCCAAAGAGCGACGACAGCAGCCACGCGGCGGCGGGAAGCAAGCAGGCGATCCTCTGCGGGTGGCGAAAGCGGGCGATCATGTCCCCTGCATTACGACGTAGGCCGCGATCACGGCGAGCGCCAGGAAGATCATCAGCCACCGTACGAACCCCTGCCACGCCTCCGTCTGCGCAGCCTGCAGTCGTCGCGCGAGATCGGGGCGGGTCTTGAGGTAGGCGTCCACGAGGTCCTTCGATTCCTTCAAACCGAGGCCACGTTCCAGGCGGACGATCTTGATCGCCTCGATCGTCTGCCCCTGCTCCAGCGTAGCAATGGCCGTCGGCGGGAGAGCGGGAGGAAGCGGCGGTTCAGTCGCCATGGTGTCCAGACGGTAGCGTGATTGCTTCGTGCCGTCAACCGGTCAGATTGATTGCGGTCGGCGCCATGCGGTAGGCTACGGAACCTCGATACCCAATAGCGAATGGCTGCAGACAAGAATCGAAAGGAGTCGAAGAGAATGGCCGGATTTCCCATCAAGTACTCGACCCGCATCAAGACCCTGCCGCCCTATCTGTTCGCGGCGATCGACGAGATGAAGCAAAAGGCGGTTGCGCGCGGGGTGGATATCATCAACCTGGGCATCGGGGACCCGGACTTGCCGACCCCGAAACCGATCATCGATGCGCTCAGCCGCGCGGCGGGCGATCCAAAGAACCACCAGTATCCGTCCTACGAGGGCATGCTCTCGTTCCGGAAGGCCGTGGCGGACTGGTACCGGCGGCGGTTCAACGTCACGCTCGATCCGGCCTCCGAAGTCGTCACGCTGATCGGATCGAAGGAGGGCATCGGCCACATCCCCCTGGCGTTCATCGACCGCGGCGACGTTGTGCTTGTCCCGAGCCCCGGCTACCCGGTCTATCCCGTGGCGACCAATTTCGCCGGCGGCAAGGTGCATCTCATGCCGCTGACCAAGAAAACCGGATTCCTCCCGGATCTGAAGGCCATCCCGGCCGGTGTCGCGAAAAAGGCGAAGCTGATGTTCCTCAACTCGCCGAATAATCCCACATCGGTCGTGATGAGCCGCGAGTACTTCAAGGAGGCCGTCGCCTTTGCGCAGAAACACCAGATCATCATCTGCCACGACGCGGCCTACTCTGAGATTTACTACGACGGCCGGCGGCCGGCGAGCTTTTTGGAGGTCGAGGGGGCCAAGGACGTCGGCATCGAATTTCACTCCTTGTCGAAGACCTACAACATGACCGGCTGGCGGATCGGCTTCGCGGTCGGCAACAAACAGGTGCTGAACGGTCTGGTCAAGATCAAGAGCAACCTGGACTCAGGCTGCTTCCAGGCGATTCAGGAGGCGGGTATCGCGGCGCTGAACCTGGACGACTCCGTCACGGACGGGCTGCGCAAGATCTACCAGGAACGGCGCGACGTGCTGGTGCCGGGCCTCAAGCAACTCGGCCTGGAGGTGGACGCGCCTCCCGCCGCCTTCTATGTCTGGATGAAGGTCCCCAAGGGCTACAAGTCCGCTTCGTTCACGGCGCATCTGCTGGACAAGGCCGGGATCGTGACGACGCCGGGAAACGGATTCGGGGCGCCGGGCGAAGGCTATGTCCGCATGACGGTCTGCACGACGAAGGAACGGCTGGCGGAGGCGGTGGAGCGAATCAAGAAGGCAGGCTGGTAGACGCGGCGCTGGGTCGGCCTTGTGCTAGAGCAACGCCTGGAACAGGTAGCAGGACGACCTGTTGATCCTTTGCTGGCAGAGGGCGCACACGCAGACGGTGCTCCCTCGATGCGCGCAGTCTGGATCAACAGGCCGTCCTGCTAAAGGGGAGTGATAAGGTGAGGGGAAAGGTTCCCCGCCTTTCCCCTCACCTCAAGAATGGAAAACTCCCGACCTCTTTTCTCAGGCCTGTCCCCGCTCGGAAGGTTCCGCCCATTTCACCTCGGAGAAACAAAATACTTCTGACCCCTGTTCCCGCTATTTCTTCTTAGCGTGAGGTTTTGCCGAGAAACTTTCGACAGACTTTATCAGCGCCGTCTTCTGTTTTTCCCACTCGCTATCAAGAGCGGTTGCACTAACAAGGTAGATCTGTTGACCGGACTTCACGGTTCTCGCATACCAATGGAGTGTTCTCCCTTGCATGTCACCTTTGTATTCATACCGAATTTCGTTGCCCTTGAGCGTCCGATTCAAGACAGTGAGTTTGAGCTGTTTGAGTTGACCCAGCGTTCGTTTGTCTTGCTCCTCAAGAGAGTCATCGGATCGTTGCCGGAGGACAGTTACATTGGCGGTAAAGTTGTCAGAGGGGGGAAGAAAGAACGCTACGATCTGGTTATTCGGCGCGGTCATGTCTTTCGTAGCGGGGGCATCGATGGACATGCCATAGTCATCGGAGACGAAGGTATTCCCTGCATGGGCGGTTCGCGCCTCCGTGGCAAGCCCCAGGAGCATGACGACGATCAGTGTAAGGCGCATGGCATTCTCCTCTTGCGACCAACCGGGGAAGTTAAAGATAATGCACTCGGGCTCAACGTGCGCGGTTGACTCTAATCCCGGGCTTTCACAAGATCAAGCATCTCACCAATATGCGTGAAACGGTCTTCATCGGATTCGGGTCCAACATGGGCAACCGGGTGGACTTGTGCGACCGGGCGGTGACGCTGTTGAGCCTGCTGCCCCACTCACAGTTGCTCGCCGTGTCGTCGCTGTACGAGACGGAGCCGGTGGCCGATGCCGGCGCCCCCGGCGAGGGCTGGTTTCTGAACGGGGTCGTGCAGATCGAGACCGACGTCAAGCCGCAGAGCCTGCTGACCGTCTGCCGCGAAATCGAGCGGTCCCTGGGGCGCGACATCGAGCATCGTGCCGGGCCGCGGACGCTGGACCTGGATATTCTGCTCTACGGAGACCGGGTGTTCGAGGAGCAGGATTTGACCGTGCCGCATCCCCGCCTGCACCTGCGGCGCTTCGTCCTGGAGCCGCTGGTTGAAGTGGCGCCCACGCTGGTGCATCCCGTGCTCAAGCGCACGGTGTCGCAGTTGCGCGCGGAGCTTACGGACTCGCACCAGGTCCGTCGGCTCGATCCCCAACCCAATACCCGATACGGGTCCCGCCCCGCCTGCAGCGGCAACGCGGCTCCATTGTCCTGATGAAAACGTTTCGTACCGTGAAGGCCATGGCTGCCTGGTCGGCCGCGCATCACCGCGAGGGCGTCACGATCGGCCTGGTGCCGACGATGGGCGCGCTGCATGCGGGCCATCGCGCGCTGATTCGCACGGCGCGCCTGTCCTGCGACGCGGTCGTGGTGAGCCTCTTCGTCAATCCCGCGCAGTTCGGGCCGAAGGAGGACTTCGCGCGCTACCCGCGCATGCGCAAGGCCGACGCGGCGCTCTGCAGGCAAGGGGGCGTCGATGTCCTGTTTGCCCCGCCGGTCGGCGAGGTCTACCCGGACGGGTTTCAGACAACGGTGTCCGTGCCCGTGCTGGCGCGCCGGTGGGAAGGCGCCCGCCGTCCGGGCCATTTTGACGGCGTGGCGACCGTGGTGACGAAATTGCTGGCGCTGGTGCGTCCGACCGTCGCCGTTTTCGGCCAGAAGGATTATCAACAGGCGGCGCTGATCAGACGGTTGGTGGAGGATCTGAATCTCGGCGCCCGCGTGCTGGTCTACCCCACCGTGCGGGAGGCCGACGGGCTGGCGGTGAGTTCGCGCAACGTCTATCTGACGGCGGCGCAGCGCCGGGCGGCGCCCGTGCTGCTCCGGGCCTTGCAGGCGGGCCGCGGGGCGATCCGAACCGGTGTCCGATCAGGCGCGAGGATTCAGCAGGTCATGCGCAGGGTCATCGGGAAGGGCGATCCGGCGAAGGTCGAATATCTCGCGGTCTGCGACCCGGACACGTTGGAGCCGCTGGCGCGGGTTCGCCGCCGTGCAGTGCTGCTGGGCGCGATCCGCATCGGGAAAATCCGGCTCATCGACAATCTGCTGGTCACGTGCTGAGGACTCAGGGCTGGGAGGTTTCCTGTCCGGCCCCCGGTCCTCGTTCCCCAGTCCTGTCGTGAGCCTCTTTTCGGCTGGCGGTCAGCAGTCCCGCCACATACTGGATCAAGCGGAACTGTTCGGCCTGATTGCTGCGCAGGAACTCCAGCCCTGCGATGGGGGGCCGGACCGACCGCACGATGGCGGTCTCGACATTGATGGACGGGCTGACACCGGGCGGTTGAAGCCGCAGGTTGAACATCATGCCTTCCAGCAACTTGAGCGAAGACTCCAGTTCACAGCCGCTGATCGAAATGCGGCAGACCGTCCCGGCCCCGCTGGCCTTGTCGCCGACGAAGGTGACGGGAAACCTGGCCTCAATCCGTTCGTATTGCCGCTTGTCGATCGTGGATTCGTTGTACCGTCTCCCCGGTTCCATCCGCAGGAACCGGTGGGCGCACAACTGGCAGCGATAGGGATAGACGTAGATCACGCTGAGGACGTACTCGTGCGCGCCCTTGCGCAACGTCCGCCGGACGAAGTCCTTACCGCATTTGGGGCACAGGATCTGCTCCACCCAGCCTCCCTGCCTGTAAGGCCGTGTCATTCTTGAGGCGGCGGTCGGTCAGCGTGTTGGCGACGAACTGGGTCAGGCGGTACTGCTCCTTCGGACTGAGCCGCAGAAACTCCACGCCGGTGTAAATGGACCGGACGGACCGCACAGCGGCCGCGTCCACGATCAGGGGATGCTCCAGGCCCGGCGCGTACAGCTCCAGCCTCACGACGGCGCCCGGCGGCGGCGGCGGCTCGGCTTTGAACCCGCAGCCCCCCATGGAGAAATCCAGCGTCGTCCCCTTCCCGCCGCCTGAGTCTGCTGAGAACGACAACGGAAAATTGACATGGAACCGCTCATACTGGCGCCGGTCAATGGGCTCCACGGTAGGAGGGAGGCTCCACCGCCAGGCCCGAAAGCGATGGGCACAGAGCTGGCAGGCGAAGGAATGAAGACAGGCCGCGGTCGCGACAAACTCGGCCAGCCCTTCCCGCCGCACCAGGCGGACATAATCCCTGCCGCAGCGCGGGCATCGAACCCCCATGGAGCCTCTTCCTCTCGGCGTGCCGGACCGCCGGCCGCGATTCCGATCAGGCCAGAAGCCTGGCCAGCAATTTTTCCAACAGCCTCGCGAGGCGCTCTTTCTCGGGTTCCAGGATCTCCATGAACTGGATGCCAAACCCCGACGGGCGCACCGACCGCACGAGCGCCTGGTTGACCACAAGAGGCGGTTCGATATCCGAAACGTTGAGTTCCATCCTGAACTTGGCCCCGATGGCCAGGACAACGTTGGCTTCCAGCGTGCATCCGCCCATGGCGATTTCGGTCACGGTGCCTTCCTGCTTCATCTTGCTGATCAGAAAGGTGACCGGAAAACTGCAGGCCACGCGCAAGTACTGACGCCTCGTGACGTCCGTCAGCTCCGCCTCCTTGCTGAGGCGCGGTCCCGGCGCTGTCAGGGGATCCGGTTTCTTGGCCCGGAACAGCTCCGTACAGAGCTGGCAGCGGTAGTTGAACATGCCGGACACGGTGGACAGCGGGTCGTCGGCGCCCTCCATCGCCACGCGCTTGGTGAAATACTTGCCGCATTTCGGGCATTGCGGGGTCATGACGCGCTCTCCTTGATCGGGGTCAGCGCACCGCCACGGAGGACTTCGGGACGGGCGAGAGCGGGACGCCGACCATGTCGCTGACCAGCCGGTTCAACCGCGCCTGATCGGCTTCCGAGACCTTGACGAACTGCACGCCCACCGTCGATTTCCGGACGGACCGGATCAGCGCCTTTTCCACGACAATCGGCGCCCGTCCGGCCTTCGCGTACAGTTCCAGCTTCAAGGTCTCTCCCTGTTTCAACGGCAACGTGGATTCCAGCGCGCAGTCCGCCACCGACACGTCCGTGATGATCCCCTTGCCGGTCGTCTTCGCGCTGCTGAAGAGGACCGGGAAGCGGACGCCGATGCGCTCGTACTGGCGCAGGTCCTCCTGCTTGTCATACCGGACGCCCCATTGGAAGTTGGTGAAGCGGGCGGAGCAGAGCTGGCACCGGAAGGGATAGATATAGAACGCACTGAGGGCCCGCTCGATCATCCCGATCCGATGGGCCCGGCGTACGTAAATGGACTGGCACGAGGGACACTGGGGTCTCATCAGGCCCCGTCCTTGCCGCCCTGGGCGACCAGGATCCGCTCCAGGCTGGCCGGCGAATAGGTCGGGGGCTTAACCCACTTCCCGTCCTCACGCTTATGACCGCCGACCTTGCTCATGTTCGACCGGTGGACCTCGCGGAAGACGGGCTCCATGTCGATCCCGCAGGACACGGCGGTGCCGTAGACCACGTACAGCAGGTCGGCGAGCTCCTTGGCGACGGCCACGGTGTCGCGCTGGCGCAGGGCATCCTGCAACTCATCGAACTCTTCCTGGATCAGCCGGATCCGGAGCAGGCGGGTCGCTTCATCCGGGATCGTCGGAACGGCTTGCTTCGCAATGTCAAAAGTCCGGTGGAATTCGGCCACCATTTGCTGTTCGCCGCTCATAAGGCCCTCGCAAATGAACGCGGAGAATTTCGCCTGGCAAGAGTACGGCAAGTTGGCCCATACGTCAAGAATAGTGAGCCGCGCGTTTTCCCTGTTCGGCCGGGCCCCCAGTTGATTTTTTACCCCTGTCGGCCCATGCTCGCCCCATGGAGATGAACTGGATCGCGATGCTCGGTGCGGTGGCGGTCGGCGTGGCGGTCGGCGGCCTGTTCGTCGCCGTGGCGCTGCGCTGGATGCAGGCCCGGACGGCGAGGGACCTGACCGACGAGATGAAGGCCAGCTTCGGAAGCCTGTCGCTCGACGCGCTCTCGAAATTTCTGGATCTGGCCAAGGCCAAGCTGGATGCCGAACGGGACACGCATGCGCAGGACCTGGAGGCCAAGAAGGGGCTCATCGATCAGCAGTTGCGGCAGATGACGGCCGAGCTCGAGAAGGTGTCGGTGTTGGTGAAGGACCTGGAAAAGGACCGGGTCGAGAAGTTCGGGCAGTTGGCCGCGCAACTGAAAACCACGACGGAACACACCGCGGCCCTCGTGCAGACCACCGCCACGCTGCGCGAAGCCCTCTCCAGCACCAAGGCCAGGGGCCAGTGGGGCGAGCGGATGGCCGAAGACGTGCTGCGGCTGGCCGGGTTCATCGAGAACGTGAACTACGTCAAGCAGAAGGCGATCGTCGGGTCGGGCTCCCGTCCCGATTTCACGTTTCTCCTCCCGCGGAAGTTCAAGCTCAACATGGACGTCAAGTTCCCGCTGGATAACTACCTGAAGTTCCTGGACGCGAAGTCGGAGCCGGAACGGGCCAAGTACCGGACGGACTTCCTGCGCGACGTCAGGGGGCGGGTCAAGGAAGTGACAACGCGGGACTACATCAACCCCGAGCAGAACACGGTGGATTCCGTGCTGCTGTTCATCCCCAACGAGCAGATCTACGCGTTCATCCACGAGCAGGACGGCGCGATTCTGGACGACGGCATCCGGCAGGGCGTGGTCTTCTGTTCGCCGCTGACGCTCTTCGCCGTCCTGGCGGTGATCCGGAAGGCCGTCGATAATTTTTCGCTGGAGCAGACCTCGAACGAAATCCTGTCGCTGCTGGGTGACTTCAAGAAGCAATGGGGCGAGTTTCTGGGAAAGCTGGAACTGGTGGGCAAACGCATCGGCGACGCCCAGAAGGAGTACGAGGCGCTGACGACGACGCGCCGACGGCAGCTGGAAAAACCGCTCAACCGCATCGAGGATTTGAGAACTCAGAGAAACTTGCCTATTGCAGAAGTTTATGAGACAACAACCTTCGAACGGCGTGGGGAAGATGCCGACGATCCCCCCGCTCACTAATACATTCTTTTCCATCCCATAACTTAACTGGAGGTCGGCATGAAGCGATCGCTCACGCAGTTTGTATCACTCACGGCAGTGCTCTTCACCGGTGCACTGGTGCTCGCGGTGCTGGACGGCTGCAGTTCCGGTCAGACCACCTCGGGGACGCAGGATGTTGCGAAGACCGCGCCGCCGCCTCCCCCGCCGCCTCCGCC
>JBFGRH010000065.1:0-9272 GCA_041563795.1 Nitrospiraceae bacterium
CAGTTGGGGCATCGCGGCAGCCGTGCAGGAGGCGGGCGGGGTGCCGTTCCTGCTCGGCATCGCCAAGGACAACCCGGCGGCGCTCAAGGAAAAGATCATGCACGGGCTGAACGCCGACATCCTGGTGCTGTCGGGCGGCGTGTCGATGGGGGATTACGATTTCACGAAGGCGGTCTTCAAGGACCTGGGCGCGGAGATGCATTTCTGGAAGCTGGCGATCCGGCCCGGCCAGCCGCTGGCCTTCGGCAAGATCCAGGGCAAGCTGGCCTTCGGCCTGCCGGGCAACCCCGTGTCGTCCATGGTCACGTTTGAGCAGCTCGTACGGCCGGCCATGCTCAAGATGGGCGGCCACCGCAGCTACGGGCGTCCGGTTGTCCAGGCGCAGTTCCAGGAGAAGTTCTCCAAGCGGACCGACCGCCGGCATTTCCTGCGCGGCATCCTGACCAGGGAGGACGGCGTGTTCAAGGTCCGGACGACCGGCGACCAGGGTTCCGGCATTCTGACCTCGATGGTCAAGGCCAACTGCCTGATCGATATTCCGCAGGAGGTCGAAAAGCTGAATCCCGGCGACGCGGTCACGGTGCAGATCCTGAGCGCAAATCTCTGGGACCGGGAAGGCGGGCCGCAACACGGGCACAGCGGCAAGCTGTCCTGCTGTTAAGGCGGTAGCGAGTCACGACTAACGGTGAACGGGTAATATCGCATGTCCATCCCGGTGCTGTGCTTTGTCGGCCGATCCAACAGCGGAAAAACCACGCTCATCGAACGGCTCATTCCCGAGCTCGTGAAGGCCGGCTACAAGGTCGCCACGGTCAAGCATTCGGGGCACGGGTTCGACCTCGACACCGAGGGCAAGGACAGCTGGCGGCACAAGCGGGCCGGGGCCAGCACGGTCCTGGTGCTGTCCAAGGGCAGCCTGGCCATGTTCTCGGACGTGGACGACGACATCCACCTGGGCGACCTGCGCGATCGGTTCCTGGACAAGTCCATCGACCTGGTCATCGCCGAAGGCTGGAAGAGCGACAACTTCCCCAAGATCGTCGTGGTCCGGGACCAGATGGGCGAGGTGCAGGTGTCGACGGAAGGACTGCTCGCCGTCGTGTCGAACAAGCCGGTCGACGTGAAGGTGCCCGTGATCGACCCGGACGACATCCCGGCGGTCGCCGCCTTGATCGTCAAGCAATTCCCCCTCCAATCGCGGCATGTGGACACCTAAGGCGGCGGTCATCCTGGCGATCGTGGCCGGGGCCGTGGCCTTGGGAGGCGCCGGCCTTCGCCTGACCGACCATCCGAAATTCTGCGCTTCCTGCCACAACATCACCCCCTCCTACGACTCCTGGGTCAAGTCGTCGCACAAGGAGGTCGAGTGCGTGGCTTGCCATGTGCGCCCCGGTCTCGAGGGATTTGCCCGCGACAAGGCCTATGCCGGCACGAAAGACGTGCTGATCACGCTCTTTGGTACTCCGACGGAGAACCACGATCTCGACGCCAAGGTCCATTCCGAGGTCTGTCTCAGCTGCCATCAGGCAATCCTGCGCGTGTCAGAGGTGGCGACGCGCGATCTGCCTCCGCCGGTGAAGGAAGTCGGGCTGATCATGAGCCACCGGAAACACATGGAAGCCTTCGGCAAGCGCGGGCAGGGCGAGGGCTGCACCACCTGCCATTCCGGCGTGGTGCACGAGGCGCCAATCAAGGGCTACCCCATCGTGATTCCCCGTGGCCACGTCTCGGAGGATACCCAGCCCTGGTATCCCGACCATCCCAAGGACAGCGTGCTGTGGAAGAAGGGCCTCGCCGACTGTTTCCGGTGCCATGACGGCAAGGCGGAGCACGAGGGCAAGGTGCTCGACAAGAAGTGTGAGACTTGCCATTTGCCGGATAAGATCAGTAACTATCTGTTCTAGCAGTAAACAGTGGACAGTTGTCAGTTATCAGTTAGGAACCGAAGACGAGTTGCCGCGGCGCTCCCGTTATCATGCAGGACTTCAAGAAACTGAAAGTCTGGGAAAAAGCCCATTTACTAGCGCTGGCCATTTACCAAGTCACGTCTGCGTTTCCGAAAGAAGAATTATACGGGCTGACAGGCCAAACTCGGCGTGCGGCCATGTCTGTTCCTTCAAATATAGCGGAAGGGTGCGGCCGAGGTGGATGAGCGGAGCTAGGACGTTTCCTTCGCATCGCGATAGGGTCAGCCAGCGAATTGGAGTATCATCTGATCTTGGCGCATGATCTCGCTTTGCTGAATGCCACGGACCACAAGAGACTTGCCGGGCAGGTGGCCGAGATCAAACAAATGCTCACTTCCCTTATCAGAAAACTGAAAACTGATGACTGACTACTATCGGCCATCCTCTACTATTCTTGAGGTCGGGAACCTGACGAAGCGGTTCGGCGAGGCCATGGCCGTCGACGGCATTTCCTTCGACATCCGGCCCGGTGAGATCCTGGGCCTGCTCGGGCCGAACGGCGCGGGGAAGACCACCACGATCCAAATGCTGTTGGGCCTGGTCACGCCGACGGGCGGCTCGATCCGCATGTTCGGCCTGGACCTGGCCACGCACCGCGAGGAAATCCTCCAGCAGGTCAATTTTTCCTCCACCTATATTTCCATGCCCTACTCGCTGACGGTCGAGGAGAATCTC
The DNA here is from genome assembly GCA_041563795.1 of Nitrospiraceae bacterium. GTDB lineage: Bacteria > Nitrospirota > Nitrospiria > Nitrospirales > Nitrospiraceae > 2-02-FULL-62-14. The sequence goes on from JBFGRH010000065.1 coordinate 2,643, forward strand.
TGGGTGGTGGCCAGGCTGTACGGGCTGTCGGACGTGAAACGCCGGATCGACGAGGTCCTCAAGAAGGTGGAGATGGAGGACTCGCGCACGAAGGTGACGCGCAAGCTCTCATCGGGTCAGATGACGCGGCTGGCGCTGGCCAAGGCGATTCTTACCGAACCGAAAATTCTCTTTCTCGATGAGCCGACCGCCAGCCTCGACCCGGACATCGCCCACAAGATCAGGGCGCTCCTGAAGGAGGTCCGCCGGTCGGCCGGGTTGAGCGTGCTCTACACCTCGCACAACATGAAGGAGATGGAGGAAATGTCCGACCGGATCATCTTCCTCCAGAAGGGCAAAATCGTCGCCCAGGGGACGGCGCAGGAGATCACGCAGCGGTTCGGCCAGCGTGATCTCGAAGACGTGTTCCTCAAGCTGGCCAGGGAATCATGAAACTGCATCGAATCAACGCCCTCGTCCAGCGGCACCTGTTTCTCTACCGCCGCAGCCTGCCCCGGCTGATGGAAATTTTCTACTGGCCCTTTCTCGACCTCGTGGTCTGGGGCTTCATCACGATGTACCTGATGCGCCATCAGGGGGAACTGCCCGGCGTGGTCACGTTCTTCCTGGGCGCGCTGATCCTCTGGGACGTGCTGTTTCGGGCGCAGCAGGGGATCACCATCTCGTTCCTGGAGGAAATCTGGGCGAGAAACCTGATGAACCTCTTCGCCAGCCCGCTCACTCCCGGTGAATTCCTGGCCGCCACGATGGTGTTGAGCATCTTCAAGGTGACCGCGGTCGCGGTCGTGATGGCCACCTGCGCCCTGGTCTTTTACGATTACAACGTCTTCATCATCGGCCTCTCGCTGATTCCCTTCGTGCTGAACCTGATCATCGCCGGCTGGATCATCGGCGTCCTGACGACGTCGATCATCATGCGGTTCGGCCAGGAGGCGGAAGTGCTGGCCTGGGGGATGGTGTTTCTCTTCCAGCCGATCTCCTGCGTGTTCTATCCGATCGAGATCCTGCCGAAATGGCTGCAAGCCATCGCCTGGGGTAATCCCGCCGCCCACATCTTCGAGGGCATGCGGGGGGTGCTGAACACGTCGGTCTTTCCGGTCGAACACCTGGCCTGGGCGATGGGGTTGAACTTCCTCTATCTGGTGGGCATCATCGGCTGGTTCCATTACACGTTCAACGTGTGCAAGGAGCAGGGCCTGCTGGTGCGGGTGGGGGAGTAGGACGGCCGCGCGGAGAACTTGCACCCGTGCGAATCTTCCGGTGAATCGCGCGTCTGTCACTGTGCTTCCCTACATAGAAGCTCCAATGTGCTCGAATCCACACGATTGGAACCAGCTGTTCGCCAATCCATACAGTGTCGGGCAAAAATCTGGACCTGTGCACAATGCTGTTCGGAACGACCAAACGGTACGCCGGCTAACCGGTTGAAAGTTCACGATTCCTGACCAGCCTGCTGAAACTCGACCCAGGCATGGGACGTGCTCCTCTTCTCACCACCATCAGTGGATTGTCCGCGCCTTGATGGCGCGCGCACCAAAGGAGGGTGACATGAGGAGCAAGAATCTCGCTTACGGAAAGGCCTCTATCTATCCGGCTGTCGTGGCCGGCCTGCTCGGCCTCCTGCTCTGTACGGGAGACGTGCTGGCGGCCGAGAAAAAGGGAGCCTCTGTGAAGCCGAAATCATCTCCCCCCAAGGCAGTCGCCACGGCGCCGGTGTGCAGCCCTGACCTGCACCCGAGCATCAAGTCGATCGCGCCGGATCGTGTCCGGGCGGGCATGAAGATCGCGATCAAGGGGAGCAACTTCGGCAAGAAGGAGTGCTTCAAGGACGTCTCGTTCGGCTCCACGTCGAGCAAGGAGTTCAAAGTCGTCAATGACTCCCTCGTGGAGGTCACTGTGCCGGCCAAGCTGAAGTCGGGAATGATGATGGTGCACGTGCAGACCGCCGGTGGCACGGCCGACAACACGATTCTGGTCGAGTCGAAGTAGCCGGCGCAGGCCGCATGCATGGGACGAGGGGGCGCCTGCAGATGCGCGGGCGCCCCCTGGTTCCTTCGAGCCACCAGGAAACGGCCGGGCCGCGTAATTAGTTGCTATTTAAAAGGCGGGGTGCTAGAGTGCAGGTACTTCATCGCATGGGCCTGGCGGTGACAGTCAAAGCATGAGGCCCATAACCGATGTTGTGTTGTCCGGGAGTCTGATCGGAAGCCAGACCTAAGTCGCTGCAGTGTTCGCGCCTTCGGCCCGTTCCTTCCACTTCTGTATTCACGTCCAAGACAATATCACATAGTAAGGAGGACCCCAGATGGGTTCTAAAATTTATGTCGGTGGGTTGCCGTATGCGGCGACCGAACAGCAACTCAGTGATCTCTTCGCGCAGCACGGCGCTGTCGAGTCGGCGCGGGTGATCACGGACAAGTTCACGGGACAGTCCCGTGGCTTCGGCTTCGTGGAAATGACCACGGGCGAAGACGCTCAGAAGGCCATCGCAGCCCTGAACGGGACGCAGATGGACGGGCGGACCTTGACGGTCAATGAAGCCAAGCCGATGGAGCCTCGCTCCGGCGGCGGTGGAGGCCGTGGTGGTTTCGGTGGCGGCGCCGGCCGCAATAGTGGCGGTGCTGGCGGCGGAAACCGGGGCCGCTGGTAAGTCCAGCGAGTACCGACAAGGGGCTGCCGTCTTTGGACGGCAGCCCCTTTTTTTTCCCCTGAGCCGGTGGGCGGTCACTTAGTTGCGATTTATAATCGCCTGTGATACGGTTTTGCTACTTCACCGTGGGGGCCTGGCGGTGGGGTTGGGGACCAGGCAATGAGGCCCGAACTGATGTTGTTTTGCCCCGGGAGTTGATCGGAAGCCAGACCTAAGCCGCTGCAGCGTTCGCGTCTTCGGCCCGCTCCTTCCCCTACGAATCCTCGAGACCAAGACAATATCGCAATACCAAAAGGAGGACCCCTCATGGGTTCTAAAATTTATGTCGGTGGGTTGCCGTATGCGGCGACCGAACAGCAACTCAGTGATCTCTTCGCGCAGCACGGCACGGTGGCCTCGGCGCGGGTGATCACGGACAAGTTCACAGGACAGTCGCGGGGCTTCGGCTTCGTGGAAATGTCCTCGGATGAGGAGGCCCAGAAGGCCATCGCGGCCCTGAACGGGACGCAGATGGACGGGCGGACCTTGACGGTGAACGAAGCCCGCCCGCAGGAGCCCCGCTCCGGTGGTGGCGGAGGCCGTGGCGGATTCGGTGGTGGCGGTGGAGCCGGCCGCAGCGGCAGTGGTGGCGGCGGTGGCGGCGGTCGCGGCCGCTGGTAATCTCCCCGCGGAACCGACGAACAAACGGGGCTGTCGTCTTCGGACGGCAGCCCCGTTCCTTTTTCCGGCAGGTTTCCGCAGGGCGGGCTGCGGCTACCGGGATTCCTTCAGCCGGTCCAGCCGGGCGCGGTCCAGTTGGAGGAAGATGGCCTTTTCCTGCGTGACCGTCACGGTCCCGGGCGGGCGGCCCTTGGCCTTCTTTACGTATTTTCTCCGCGTGTAGAGCACGTCTCCCTTCCCGCTCTTCTTGTAATCGCTATAGAGCAGTGCCAACGTGGCGGCATCCTTGAGCGTCTCGGGAGGCGGGTTCGCGCCCTTTTCAAGCCGCACGACCACGTGCGAGCCGGGCACGCCCTGCGCGTGGAGCCAGAGATCGTCGCTGTGGGCGAACTTGTGGGTCAACTCCTCGTTCTCCCTGGCATTCCGGCCGACGTAGATGGCCAGGCCGTCGGCGGAGATGAAGCGCCGGAAGGGGCCGGTCCGCGTTGAGCGCTGCGGGCTGGGTGCCGAGCTTTGAGTGCGGGGGCGAGTTGGGCCTGTGGGCCTACGGGCCTGCGCCGGTTCTGACGGTGGCGTCCAGGTGTTGTTTTGAATCGCCTGCTGCTCCTTGCGCAGCGCGGCGAGTTCCCGCTCGATGTCCTCGATCCGCGGCGCGATTTCCTGTCCCGCGGCCAGAAATTTTCGGTGTTTCTTGAAGTAGTCGTCCAGGTTGCCCTGCGGTGACTTCGACGGGTCGAGCGGGATGACCAGTTCCGGTTGCGCAGGATCGAAGTAATCCACCACCGTCACGCGTTCCTGTCCCTTGTTGATCGTGCGGAGGTTGGCCTTCAATAATTCTCCGTAGCGGGCATAGTCCCGATAGCGGTTGGCCTTGTCGAGATCCTCGCGCAGCGCCTCGACCCGGCGCACGGCTTTCTTGATGGCTTTGCGCAGGCCGGTCAATCTGGATTGCCGGAGTCGTGCGGTGGATGAATCCGCCTCCCGCTGCCGGAACCGCTCCTCCAGGAGAGCGGAAACCGGAAATGGCCGGTCATGGTCCGGCGACGGCCACGGCCCGGTCGTCTCCCTCGAAACGTGTGGCCGCCGGGCGGGAGGCTGGTAGGGACGCCCGACCCGGTCGCGGTTGTCGTGGATCGTGGCGAGGACTTTTTCTCGTTCGTTCAGCAGCAACAGGTCGGCATGGCGGCCGGTCAGTTCGACGATCAGCGCATGGGGACCTTCGCGGGCGGCCAGGCGCATGCGGACGATGCGATCCCCGTCCACTTGCGCGAACCCGTCAATCCGCGCTCCCTGAATATGGGCGCGTAAAAACTGGCAAAAGGATGGCGGCGTCGGCGGGTTCGGAAGCGACTGGCCGGCCAGGTGGAGCCGCGCGGTCTCCGGGTGGCCGCACAGCAAGAGCGAGAGGGTCTGTCCGGGCGTGCGGATTTCCAGGGTAACGGTCTCAGGAGCCGGCTGGTGGATCTTCTGAATCCAGCCGCCCGTCAGGGCCGGCCCGATTTCCTCGACGATGACGGCAATCTCATCCGCGGAGAGTCCCATGGTGCTCGCTTATGCCGGCCGGCCCTCCTCGTCGCAGCGCTTGCAATTCAATTCGCTGCCGAGCCGTCCACGCCGGCCTTCTTCCGTCGTCGCCCACACCCGGACGCTCAGCGGCGGCTGGTGCCGGACATGCTGCCCATGCCCGCAGGCCAGGTCCGCGACCCAGTCTGCGTGCTCATCCTGGTGAAATCCGACGATCTTCTGCTTCAACTTCCGTTCCTCCGCCTGAGGCGTGACATTACACGACCGGTTCCTATCCGACAAGCGGCGGTTTGAGGGTGCTCGCGTCCGTGGGGTAAGATGGCCGCCGATGAGCGCTCAATCGTTCCTGCGACAGGCGATGACCGTGCTGGAGTGGGACCGGGTCCTCGACGTCCTGGCCGGACAGGCCCGTTCGGCGATGGGTGCGGAATTCTGCCGCGCCCTTCCGCTCGAAGACGACCTTGAGGCCGCGCAAGCCCGGCTGCAGGAGACGGCCGAGATGATGGCCTTGCAGGAGGGCGGTGACCCGTTTCCCGCGCTTTCGTTCCCGGATGTCCGGGAGGCCGTCGATCGCGCAGCCAAGGGCGCGCCGCTGGAAACGCACGAACTGCGCGACGTCTCAAGCGGGCTGGGACTTGGCGCGGATGTCGTCCGATACCTGGGACGTCACCGTCAGACCATCCCCGCGCTGTCCGCCGCCGCCGCCGCGCTCGAACCGTTGTTTGACCTCCACCAACTCAAGACGTCCATCGACCGGGCCGTGGATGCGGAGGGCAACATCCGCGAGTCCGCCACGCCGGAGTTGCGCCATCTCATGCGGCATGCGGCCGGCCTCAAACAGCAGATGCGCCACCGGCTGGAGACCATCCTGGCTTCCAAACGCTATGCCGAGGTGCTCCAGGAACGGTATTTCGCGCAGCGGGAGGGCCGCTATGTCGTGCCGATCAAGGACGAAATGCGCGGAAAGATACCGGGCATCGTCCATGACGTTTCCGCCAGCGGCGCCACGGTATTCCTGGAACCGCGCGAACTGGTGGACTTGAACAATTCCATCAAGGTGGCCGAACTGGAGGTGCAGCGGGAGGTCCGGCGGATCCTTCAAGAGTTGTCGGCGCTCGTGGCCGGGCAGGCGTCCGTCCTCCTGGCCGGGCTGGGCGCGCTGGCCCGCCTGGACTGCATCGCCGCCAAGGCGGCCTTCGGCCGGCTCACGCACGCGCAGCCGGTTCTGCTGAACGGCCGCGGCCGCATCATGTTGCGGCAGGCCTGCCATCCCTTGCTGGTGCTGGAGCGGGAGCGCGTGGTGGCGAATGACATCCTCTTCGACGAGGCGGTCCGCGTCCTGGTCATCTCCGGCCCCAACACGGGCGGGAAGACGGTCACGTTGAAAATCGTCGGCCTCTTCGCCTTGATGGCCCGCGCGGGACTGCCGCTGCCCTGCGGGGACGAGTCGGAGATGGCGGTGTTCGGGGAGATCTATGCGGATATCGGCGATGCGCAGGATCTGGCGAAGGACCTCTCCAGCTTTTCCGCCCACATGACGCAGATGATCCAACTGTTGCAGGGGGCCTCCCCGGGCCGCTCGCACGCGCTGGTCCTGCTGGATGAGCCCGTCACCTCGACCGACCCGGCCGAGGGCGCGGCGCTGGCTGAGGCGCTCCTGCTGCGCCTGGCCGGCCTCGGCATGAAGGTCGTGGCGACGACCCACTACAACCAACTGAAAGTATTGGCCCAGAGCGAACCGGGATTCAAGAACGCCAGCGTCGAGTTCGATGTCGGGACACTCTCGCCCACGTACC
>JBFGRH010000066.1:0-9269 GCA_041563795.1 Nitrospiraceae bacterium
ACATTGTAGAAGAACTGCGTCAGCCGGCTCAGCTCGGCGGACGCATCCGGTGCCGGCGCTGGATCCTCCTCACCGCCCAGCGGGATCGGCATCGAGGGAACCGGCAGCGGGGAGGATTCCCCAGGCGCCATCAAGGCCGCCAACTCGACGAAGAGAATCGGGCGCCGGCGCTCCCACGCGCCCAGCACGGCCGTCGCCGCCGGGCTGGCCACCCGGGGGTTGGCCACCAGCCTGACCATGATCTCGTGATTGCCCCTGAACCGTTCCGTGTACTCAAGATAGGCCCGGCCATCCCCGCCCGTCATGGCCTTGGCGACCGCCTTCCCGCCGATCACCAGCTCGAGCTGTTCGCCGCCCAGGCCCAGCGGCGTTCCAAGGAGGCTGCGGCTGGTCAGCATGGCTTCGATCCGCGCCGGCTGCCCCGGCAGGACCAGCACGTCCCGGACGAGTATATGGCCCGTGATCTTCTCCGCCGCGTTCAGGCTCGACGCAAGAAGAAGACAGTAGGGTAAGGCAACCAAGAGCGCCGACCAGCGCGGGGCGGGAACACAGCTGGCGAACTTGTTCAGCATCCTGATTACACGAGCCCGTGGCCGCGCTTGGCGATTGAGAAGGCATCCACGGCGGCGAAGATGGCAAAGCTCAGATAGAGGAGTTCCGCCGGAGGCCAGATTGTGCGGGAGATGACGGCCAGCGCGAGCCCGAACGCGAGGAAGGTGTAGCCGCTTTTTTCACCCAGGTACAGATGCCCGAGGCCGGCAATCACGGAGAGCGACGCGGCACGCAGGCCATGCCAGGTTTTCTCCCTCCCGTCCATCGGGCTACAGGGCCTTCAGCGCCGCCAGCACATCCTGGGCGTGCCCGTCCACTTTGACCTTCCGGAAGGCGGCCTGGATAGCGCCGGCGCCGTCGATGACGAAGGTGCTGCGCTCGATGCCCCAGAACTTTTTTCCGTACATGTTCTTTTGCTTGTAGACTCCGTAGGCCTTCGAGACCTTGGCGCCCTCGTCGCTCAATAACGAGAACGGCAGGTCGTACTTACTGATAAATTTCTGGTGCGACGCGCCGTCGTCCAGGCTCACGCCCAGGACGACCGCGCCGGCTTTCCTGATGGCCGCGTCCGAATCGCGGAAGTCGCACGCCTCTTTCGTGCATCCCGGTGTATTGTCCTTGGGGTAGAAATAGAGCACCACCGGGCGCCCCTTGAACTGCTTCAGCGTGACCGCCTTCCCTGACTGGTCAGGCAGGGAAAAATCCGGAGCCTTGTCACCATCACCGACAAGCTTAGCCATGCAGTGCTGCTTTCCGCATCATCACGCGTTCGGCCTGTCGGCCCTCGTTCAGCGTCCCGTGCCGCCAAGCCCGCCGCCGAAGCCTCCGCTTCCGCCGACTCCCCTACGGTTTATGCCATAAGAGTCTTTCTGCGCCTTCGTTGGAATATTGGATTCAGGGTTGCTGTAGGGGCTTAACGCGGGCGAATCCCAGATCACCTTGTTGCCCGGCGCCAGATTGGCGGCCTGGATGAAGTGTTCCCGCGCCGCATCCGTCTCCCCGAGTTTGAACAGGGCCAGCCCGAGGTCGTAATGAGCCTCTCCCGAGTTCGGCGCGGCGGCCACCGCCTGGGCGAACAGGGCCTTGGCCTCGTCATACCGTCCGGCCTGGAACGCGCTGCTCCCTTGCGCGGCATATTCCTGCGCGCGTGGCGTCGCGTTCGACGCCAGCCCCAGCGGCTCACGCACCTTCGGCGCCGGCGCGGTCGAACAGGCCGAGGCGCTCCACACCAGCAGCACTCCCAGCAACACCATCACACCGGTCTGTTGTGTGTTCATGAATGCACCCGTTTCCGGCTCTCCTCTTCAAAGGTTTTCCGGTACAGCACATCCCACTCCTGGCTGCCTTCCACGATTGGCCGCGAATAGGAGGCGAGGCGGGCCCGGACCGCGCGGTCGACGGCTTCCTCCTGCGCCAGTTCGGCCGCCAGCACGCGCTTGATTTCGCGCAGCACGGCCGTGTCGTCGCCGGTGAGCTTCGCCGACATGCTCTTCTTGATCGCGCCGAGGATGACGTGCGACAGATGGCTGACCTTCTCCTCGCTCAGCACCGGTCGCCTCCTACAAGATCACGCCGCGATCTTTGGCCAGTTGCTTTTTCACCATCAGGAACATCTTCTGGTAATCCACCTGGCCCTTTTCAATCTCGGCCTCGTACTTCTTCATGAGGGTCCGCACCTCGTCATTGAGCTTGTCCTCGACCGACAGCTCTTCCGTAATGGCATGCCCCAGCGTCTCCGCCAGCGCCTGGTGGGAGCCGGACAGGGCCACCAGCTTCTGCTGGGTCAACCGCTGCGCCAGCGACTCGGCCAGGTGCGCGACCCGCTGTTTGGAGAGTTTCATGCCCGTTCCACCCTGATGCGCGTGGACCCCATCGCCTGCCGCAGCGCCGTGGCATCCCCGACAATACGCCCGATGACGTTGACGCGGTCCGCCGGAACCGGGTCCGGCCCCATGCTCATGGGCGTCCGCCCGAAGAACAGCGCCAGCACTTCCCCCGCGCCCCAGAAGGCGACATCGCCGACTTTCACCTGCGTGGTGGCCGTTTCCCGGTAATCCTTCACGCCGGCCATCTTGAAATAGAACTCCTCCCCCCACATATTGACGGGGGCCTCGATCGGCAGCGCGGCCAGGACGCCGTCTGCAGTCTTGTTCGACTTGAGTTCGGCTTCCAGCTTGACCGGCCCGACGATGATGCGGATTCGTTGCGGCGTTTGATCTGCCATAGGGGGTGTGTGGACGGCGTACCATCGCGAAACGAGGCGCCTGACTCGCGGGATGCTAACTTGTTTCCCGATTGAAATCAAGGCTACACTCCGGCAGGGAGCGTGGCCCGCATGCTGGAATCAACGTTTCTATTCTTGAAAGGCATCGGTGAATGCACCGAGCGCCGGCTCTGGGACGAGGGCATCCCCACGTGGGATGCGTTTCTCGCGGCTCCGTCGCTGCCCGGCATCTCGCAGTCGCGCAAGGCCCTCTACGACCCGGACGTGGCGGCAGCCCGCGAGCAACTCGGCAGGGGAAATTCGCGGCATTTCTCCCGCTGCCTGAAGCCGCGTGATCAGTGGCGGCTGTTCACGGCCTTTCGGCCCCGCACGGTGTTTCTCGACATCGAGACCACCGGGACCACACCCCACGACGGAGACGTGACGATGGTCGGGCTGTACCGCGCCGGCCGCATGACGACCCTGATCCGAAACGAATCGCTGAGCGGCCAGCGACTGGCGGACGAACTGGATGGCTGCGACCTGCTCGTCACGTTTTTCGGCAGCGGCTTCGACCTGCCGTTTCTCAAAGCCAAATACCCCCGCCTGCAGATCGACCAGCCCCACTTCGATCTGTGTTTCGCCGCCAGACGGTTGGGCTACCGTGGCGGCCTGAAGCAGATTGAATCCACGCTGGGCATCGAACGTCATGCTTCCGTCCGGGGTATGGACGGCTGGGAGGCGGTCCGCCTCTGGCACCAGTGGGAGGCCGGCGACGAGCAGGCCCTCTCCCGCCTGGTGACCTACAACGCCGCCGACGTACAAAATCTCGAACCGCTCGCGGAGCATCTGTACGACGAGATGGTGGCACGACACGGTCCGTCCGCCCTGCTCCACCGTTCACCGCCGGCCCAAAAAGATTGACAACCCGCCGGCCCCGCAGGTAGCTTCATCGGATAGATGTTCGCGTGGTTCGACAATACGTATGCCCGTGTCCCCGCAGCCGCCGGCGGCATACTGTTGATGATGCTGGCGCCCGGCCACGGGACCCTGCCGGCCCATGCCGCCGATCCGCAAACTCCGGAAGCCGCCATCCGCCTGCTCGTCCGCGCCAATGCCGAAAAAGACATCGCGACCCTCTCGAAATACATGGTGCACGATGCCGATGTCGTCGGCTACACCATCGGCGGGCGCAAATATGTCGGCTGGCCGGCCTTCGAGCGGGAGATGAAAGAGGAATTCGACTCCGTCACCAAGCTCGAAATCCCCATTACGGAACTCAAGGTCTGGCAAAAGGGCGACGTCGCCTGGTTCTCAATGGAACTGGACTACATCCGCTACGTCGGCACGGGGGCCGGCCAGTCGCGGATGTCCCTTCCCTTGCGCGAAACCGGGGTGTTGGAGCGTCGGAACGGACGATGGATGCTGCATGTCTGGCACGAGTCGTCCCAGCGCGGCCCCGCCATCAAGACCGCCGCCCCAGGCGAAGCCGCGTCGGCGCAGAAGGTCTCCGGAGCGGAGGGGATGCCGGATGTCAGCGGCGATTGGGAGATCGAAGAAGAAGACAAATCCTACCGGGCGACACTGGATAAGTCCGGCAACGGCACCTACACGCACAAGGGGGGTCGGCTCACCACTACCGGCTATGCCAATCGTCTGTGGCAGGGCACCTGGAAGCAGCCGGAGAACGACCGTGAGGGCGGGTTTGAAGTGCTGCTCTCGGAAGACGGCAGGGAAGCCAAGGGGATATGGTGGTACAGCCGCGTCGGCGACCACAAAAACATTCCCCCGCGCGAACACGGGGGCACTTACACGTGGAAGCGGCTGACGCCGATCCCGGGGCACTGACGGAAACCAGGACTGAATCATACCAAGGAGACGATATGAACCGCTTGCTACTCGTGACCATCTTGACAGTCCTGCCGGTCGGCACGGCCCTGGCGGACGGCGGCCACCATCACGGCAGCGCGCCGGCCGTCCCGACCCTCAAGAACCAGGTGACGACCAGGATCGCGATCACCGATGATACCGTCACGCTGACGTTCGGCCCGATTGACCTGCCGTCCCCGCACGAGGGAGACCTGGCTGCCAGCCTTCCCAAGCACGTCTTTCAACTGCCCCAAGACACGTACCTGACCGGCTACAAGTCCGAGGTCTTCACTGCGGAGGGCAAGGCCCTGCCGCAAAATTACCTTCATCACATCCTGATGCTCAACAACGACAAGCCCAGCGTGTCCTGCGACGGCGAACCGCTGTTCTTTGCCGGAGCCGGACTGGAAATGACGGAAGCACGCTTTCCGGAAGGGTACGGCGTGAAACTCGGAAAGGGCCAACATCTGATGTCGGTCGTCGCCTTCTACCACAAGGCGCCGCCGACCAAGAACGTGATGGCCCGATTCACCATGTATACGACCAAGAAGAACAAGCCCGTCAAGGAAATGGACGTCTACCAGGTCGGCATTAATATCGTCTGCTACAGCAAGTTCGCCCAGCGCGGACCGGACCAGACGGACGAGGGCATCGAGATCAAGCCCGGCGTGACCGTCCATTCGGCGCCCCTCAAGTTCAACATGGATGGATGCGTCAAGTTCGCCTACCCGCACGGGCACGATGAACTGCTCCTGATCACGCTGGACAACAAGACGACGAATCAAACGCTTTTGCGGACCGTGCCTGATGTCGGGATGGACGGGACCTTCATCGCCTTCCAGCCGCACCAGGTCTACAATAGTCCCCAGGGCTTTCCCGTGAATACACGCGACGAGTATGAAATGACCATGGTCCACCATCACCCGATTCACAACCCCAATGTGCAGCACGGCATGGGCAACTACCTCCTCTATATGACCCCGGGAGAATGTCCGTCCGCAAAGATGGCCTCGTCCTCGCAATAAGTCTCTTTCCCTCGTCATGTTCCAGGCCCTGATTCCTTGAATGGAATCAGGGCTTTTTTTCAGACAATAACAGTTAGAAGTCCCATATATTGTGGTAAATTCTCTGCTTGACTACAGTATCTTGTTGTGGCATAGAGGGTGTGCTCATTTGCCCATTCGGAGCATGGGTGCCCGTGAAGGAGTATGCCTATAGATGAACCCGCCCCATCCGAAAAAACCCCCCGAGCAGACGGTCCCTCACGATGTCGGAGCTAGAATGACGCGCGGGTCACTCACATCAGATCCGAAACCATTGGCACTTCTGCTCATCCACGAACAAGCCGAGGAAATAAAACAAACCACGATTTGCATGCGGCAGGTCTATCCAGGCTGTCGAGTGGAAGCCGTCTATTCCGTCGAAGAAGCGCTGGAATGGGGCCCCAAGCATGACTGGAGCGTGATCCTGCTCGACGAGCAGCTTGCCCACCAGAACGTCCTCGTCCTGCTCCCGGAGCTGCGACGGCGGGCTCCTTCGTCCGTCATCATCGTGCAGGCCGAGCACCATGACGCCAAGACCGCGGCCCAGGCCCTGCGGGCCGGTGCGGATCTCTTCCTGTACAAGAAATCCCCCGCCTTCCTGACGGAACTACCGATCGTCACGCGGGGCGTGCTGGAGCAACGGGCACTTCAGAAGGAGCTCGCAGCCGAGCGGGAACGCCACTCCTGCTTCATCGAACACTTCCCGGGCCTGCTCTATGAACTGGACGCGGAGGGCCGGTTTATCGCCATCGGTGCCGGGGTGACGGCCTTGTTGGGCTACAGCCCCCAGGAACTGATCGGCACCCATTACACGGCGCTGTTGCACCCGGACGAGTGGCAGTTGGCGCGGCACCATGTGCACGAACGCCGGACCGGCCTCCGGGCTCAACAAGGCAAGTCGGTCCGGCTGATCGGCAAGCATGGCGGTGTCGTGAGAGTCGCCTGCCAGACCGTGGGCCTCTACGGCCAGCAACGGCAATCATTGGGCACCATCGGCATCATCAAGACCGCGGTCGAGAGCGGCGCCGCGGCACAGGCGCCGGCCCGTCCCTACGGATCCCCTCTGCCTGCCGATCAGCCCTCCTCCCCGGCCCCAGCCGTCAAGGAGCCGCCCTCCTTCTATCACGATCAGCGCCGGGCCGATCGCATCTCCGCCAAGATGGAGGTTTCCCTGCACCTCCGCGATGCCGCCTTTCCGGGGATCGTCCACGACATCAGCCTGTCGGATGTCTATGTGGTCGTGAAAGGAATTCCTGCCGTCACGAGAGACCAGCCGGTTCGGCTCAACTTTTTTCTGGACGGGGCCATCCTGCAGGTTCACGGGAAGATTGCCGATGTGCGGCAGACCCTCGCGCCATCAAACACGTCCCGGAGCGCGGCGGGGCTCGGCCTGGTGATCCTGTACGCAGACATCGGATCGATTGAACGGCCGATTCTCTCCTCCTTGCTCGAAGAACTCCGTGCCAAGCCGGCCTGTGCCAAGCTGACGATCTTCCCCTCTCTCTCAACGAACGTCGAATCGAACTGAACCCTCAGGCTTCCTTACTTCTTCGCAACAAAGCCGCATCACTCCTCGTCAGACGTCGTGTCAGGCTCACGCCTGGCCCGCAGATCCTCTGGTGAAACTCGTTCTGAAATACCCCGGCAACTCTCCAGCCGTGCAAAATTGGCCATCGAACCGTCCTGTTTCGATGATTTATGCAGGCTGTTGAAAATTCAAAATAATTTTGCCTATTTAGGATTGCCTTGCTATAGTGACCGCGCCCAATCAATCGTCTCCCAAGGAGGATCTGATGGCGCAAAAAGCCGGCTTATCTCCTAAGACACTTTCTCCGACGATCCGGCGTGCGCCAGAAACGCCGACGAAGCAGCCCCCTCCACTCCAGCCGCGGCGTTTCCAGCGTGGAGCCTTCCGCATTCCAGTCTGCATCCAGCAAGGACCACACGAAACATACGGCGAAACAGCAGACTTCACCCCTGGTGGATTGCGCCTGCTCTGCCAGAATGCTCCGGCCTTGGTGCCAGGCTCGTCGCTAAGCCTGACTTACTTCCTGGCCCCCGTGAATTTATGCCCGCACTAATTCAGAGGTTTTGGCAGGAGCATTGATGCAGACAATACCGGATGAATCAGTGGTCATGTGAAAAACGGTCGGCGACGACTATGGAGAACGCATGAGACATTCAATCGGTCAGAATAAAACCGATGTTCCGGCTGAAAAGGCCAGCCAGCCCAAGACACCGGCCACCCAACCACGAGGCAGTCAACCACACCTACACGACCGCGGACCCGTTAGAAACCAATTTGACATCCCTTTTCGTCTGTTGGTGTCCGGCCAAACGATAACAGGACGGACCCTCAATATCTGCGCAGGTGGCCTTGCGGCTATCAGCTCGCAGGCTTTGGAGGCAGGCCTGCCCGTCCAGATGACCTTTGCGTTCACCGAAACTGCCCGCTTGGACGTTTCCGGGCAAACGGTGTATTGCGAACCGCACAACGAAGGATATCAGATTGGCATCCGTTTTGCGCCGATCCGCGATTGGGAGCAGATGGTACTGCTTTCCATGGTGAAGGAATTGCATGACACTCGCATTTCCAGAGAGCAATCCTTCGTTACGATTCAGGTCACTGAAAATCCGTTGCGGCTGAAACCCTCACAGCTTGCAGGCCTTTCCAAGCCCTCCGTGACGCCGCTGCTCCGCACCGATCTTCCGCCTCGATTTAAGGAATTCGACTTCGCTCCGGAGTTCGTTCACGAAAGACGCGACTGGCTGACACGCAAAACAGGGATACCGCTCGACCACATCGCGCTCATGAGCGAGCCCACACAACACCTGCAAGGCAATATTGAAAACCTGATTGGCGCAGTACACGTGCCGCTTGGGATTGCTGGTCCAATTCGGGTCAATGGCCAATATGCGGAGGGTCTGTTTTACGTGCCGATGGCAACCACTGAGGGAGCGATCACTTACACCTATACGCGCGGTATGCAACTGATATCTATGGCGGGCGGCGCGACTACGCGCATGGTCCGTGATGAAATCCACATTTCTCCCATTTTCGTGTTCGAGAACCTTGCCGCCACCCAAAAGTTCACCGCCTGGCTTGGCGAGCACTTTGAGCAAATCAAGTCAGAAGCGGAGAAAACGACCCGGCATGGCCGGCTCCTCCGTCTTGAACCCTATATTTTTGACCGGAGCGTGGCGGTGAAATTCTGCTATGCCACGGGCGATGCCATGGGACTCAATATGATCAACATCGCCACGGAGGAAGCCTGTCGTTGGATCGTACCCCGGGTCTGCCCCGAGGAGTTCTTTCTACGATCCAACTTTTCATCCGTCAAGAAAATTTCCGCCCATAACTATGCAGTTGCCGGGTTCGGCAAGACCATCTTGGCGGATGTCACGATCCCTCGCACACTATTGAAACGACTATTTAGGGTTTCCCCGGAAACCATGGCCCGGTATTGCCACCTGTCGTTCGTCAGCGCAGCGCATGCCGGCATGATCGGGATGAATGGGCATAGCGCCAACGGACTCACCGCAATCTTTATCGCCTGCGGCCAAGATGTTGCAAACGTGGTGGACTCCCAAGCCAGTGTTAG
>JBFGRH010000067.1:0-9198 GCA_041563795.1 Nitrospiraceae bacterium
GCCGCGGCCGGACCGACCCTGCCGGCGACGGCCGAGCCGGTCGTCAAGGAGACCAGGAAAAAATCGAAAAAGGCCGAAGTGGCTACGGCGCGTGCCGCGGCGGAAGGCTACGAGCTGCCCGATCCGTTGGAACTGCTGAGCGATCCCTCCGGTCCGGTCGACCGGTTGACCGACCAGCAGCTCAAGGCGCAGTCGGAGGTGCTGACCAAGGCCCTGGCAAACTTCGGGATTGACGGCAAGGTCACGGAAGTGCACCCCGGTCCGGTCGTCACGATGTACGAGTACGAGCCGGCGCCCGGCGTGAAGGTGGCGCGGATCGTCAGCCTGGCCGACGACCTGGCGCTGGCGATGAAGGCCATCAGCCTGCGCATCGTGGCGCCGCTGCCCGGCAAGTCGGTCGTCGGCGTGGAGGTGCCCAATCCCAGCCGCGAGACGGTTGCGCTGAAGGAAGTGGTGACGAGCGAGGCCTTCACCAGGTCCCGTTCGAAGCTGCGGCTGGCACTGGGCAAGGACATTTTCGGGAAGCCGGTCGCGGCCGATCTGAAAACGATGCCTCACTTATTGGTGGCCGGGGCCACCGGCGCGGGCAAGAGCGTGGGGCTGAACACCATGCTCCTGAGCCTGCTGTTCACGGCCAAGCCGGACGAAGTGAAATTCCTGCTCGTCGATCCCAAGATGCTCGAGTTCAAGGCCTACGACGGCCTGCCCCACTTGTTGAGGCCGGTGATCACGGATGCCAAGTCGGCGGCCCGCGGCCTCGGCTGGGTGGTCCAGGAGATGGAACGCCGCTACAAGCTGCTGGCCGAGACGGGCGTCCGCAACGTGGAGGACTACAATCGCCGGGTGGCGAAGGAACAGGGCACCCTGCCCAAGGACGCTCCGGACCCCAAGGCGACACAGGCGGATTTGCCGATCGAGTTCCTGTCGGAGGATGCCCGGCTGGCCGCCGGCGAGAGCACGGTGTCGGAAGGGCCCAGGCAGATCGTGGAACCCAAGACGCCGCCGTCGCCGCTGCCCTATATCGTCGTCATGATCGACGAGCTGGCCGACCTCATGGCCGTGGCGCCCAAGGAGGTCGAGGACAAGATCGCCCGCCTGGCCCAGATGGCGCGGGCCTCGGGCATCCATCTGATTCTGGCCACGCAACGGCCGTCGGTGGATGTGCTGACCGGGCTGATCAAGGCCAACTTCCCCGCGCGCATCGCCTTCCAGGTATCCTCGAAAACCGATTCGCGCACGATTCTGGACGCCAACGGCGCCGAGGCGCTGCTGGGCCGCGGCGACCTGCTCTATCTGGCGTCGGGGACGGGGAAGCTCGTCCGTCTGCACGGGTCCTTTGTCCCGGACGACGACGTGCACCGCGTCGTGGAGTTCGTGAAGAAGCAGGCGTCGCCCGTCTACACCGAGGAGTTGCAGTCGCTGAAGCAGGAGGACGCGACGGACGAGGAGGGGCAGGACGAGGTCTACGAACAGGCCAGGGAGCTGGTCATGTCGTCCGGCCAGGCCTCCGCCTCCCTGATCCAGCGCCGCCTCCGCGTCGGGTACCCGCGCGCCGCGCGCATGATCGAGCAGATGGAGCAGGAGGGGATCGTCGGGGCGCCGGGCCGGGACGGGCGGCGGGAAGTGCTCGCGCGCAAGGGGCCGGTGGGAGAGGACGAATTGTGAGCACGGCCGGTCCGACCTCCGCGCGGATCATCGGGAGGATGATGCTGGTCGCCGGGCTCGTGGCCGCCGGGGCCGGGTTCGCGGCGGGCGATCAGAGCGAGACCAAGCGACTTCGGGAAGTCCGCGAGGTGGTGAAAAAGATCCAGGCCCGCTACGAACAGACGAAGGATCTCCAGGCCGAATTCAGGCAGGTCACGACCATCGAGGGGTTCGCGACCCCCCTCACGTCCAGCGGCAGCCTCTATATCAAGAAACCGGGGCGGCTGCGCTGGGACTACCGGGAGCCGGACGTGCAGGAAATTTACGTGACGGGCAACGATCTGATGATGTACGTGCCCCAGCACAAGCAGGTGCTGGTGGGAAAGCTGACGCAGATGGCGGCCTCCCAGGCTCCCTTGCAGTTGCTCCAGGGGGCCGCTAAACTGGAGCAACATTTCGAGGCGCAGTCCACGCCGGGGGGCGAACGAGGAGAGGGGGGAATCCCCCTCGTCACACTGATTCCAAAACATGCGGGGCCTGAATCCGTGAGGACGGTGGCCAGGATTGTGGTGGAGGCGGAGCCCAAGACCTATTTCATCAAGACCGTCTCCATCCACGAAATCAGCGGGAATATTGCGACCTTTCAGTTCAGCAACTTGCAGCCGAACACGGGGTTGACGGGGTCGCTCTTCGAGTTTGCGGTCCCTGCCGGGGTGGAAGTCGTCAAGGCTCCCGCGTTGGGGCCTCCCTGAACGGACATGTGACGGGCCGGAGGAAGGAATGTCGATGGGTGTTGCCGGGGCAGTGGGAGTGGAGCAGGCGGTCGAACAGGCCGTGGCCGCGCTTGACCGGGAACAGGTCAAGAAGGAGTACTGGGATCAGAACGAGTTCGTCGTGCTGAAGGGGTTCCTGCCTGCGGCGGTGGTCACGGAGGCGCTGGCCTCCCAGGCGGAGCGTTTGAAGTCGCAGCTCAACCGCAACTACATTCCGGGGCATAAGAAGGGCGGCAGCGTCAGCTACTTTACCGTTCGTGAGCAGGCCAAGGAGTTTCTGGGCTTCTATCGCTCCCCCGCCTTTCTCGAATTTCTGAGAGAGCTCACCAATGTCCCGCTCCAGCTGTGCCCGGATTCCGATCCCCATTCCTGCGCGCTCTATTACTATACGGAACCGGGAGATCACATCGGCTTCCACTACGATACGTCCTATTACAAGGGGGCCCGGTACACCATTCTCATGGGGCTGGTGGACCGGGCGCCGAGCTGCAAGCTGGTCTGCCAGCTCCACAAGGACGATCCATCGCGGCCGATGAAGGAGCTCAGTCTGTCCACGGCTCCGGGGGACATGATTATTTTCAACGGCGACAAGCTCTGGCATGCCGTGACGCCTCTTGGAGAGGGCGAGGAACGGATCGCGTTGACCATGGAATATGTGACGAATGCCGAGATGGGTCCGTTCAAGCGGCTCTACTCGAATTTGAAGGACTCGTTCGCCTATTTCGGGCTCAAGGCGGTCTTCGGACGAAAGTCGTAGCGCCGGTCCCTGCCCGCCCTAGGACGCTCCCCGTTTCACCACCACATAGCGGTCCAGCGCGTTCTTGAGGACGACCAGCAGGTCGTCGCGGGACAGCGGTTTGACCAGGTAGTCCGTGACGCCGCGTTTCATTAGCGTGATCGCCCACTCGATGTCCGGGTAAGTGGTCGTGACGATGACCGGGATATGCGGGTAACGCGCATGGAAGTAGGCAGCCGCTTCGGTCCCTTTCACTCCCTGGGCGCGGATATCGCAGACGATGGCGCTGACGGCGGGAGGGGGCTCGTTGAGGTTGAGGAGGATGGCGGCCTGGTTGCTGTCCACCGCTTCCGTGACCGCGTAGCTGGCTTTCTTCAGTGTCGCCAGGATCGTTTGACGGGTGTCCGGGTCCTTCTCCAGCAGCAGGATCCGGTGCCGTCTCCTCACTGATTCTGGCGCTGCGACTGCCATGGGGCCCTCCCTTCGTCTCCTAACTCGTGACCGATGACGCGATACTGAAGCAATCTCCAAAGCAACCTCCGTACCAAGAGATTTACGAAGGACTCAAGGCACGCCGTACAAGTTGTTGATTTTTAATAGTTAACTAGCTTCTAAGTTTGTGGATATGTGGGGATATTGGTCGGGCAGAGTTCAAGAGTGCACTGTATCGATAATATTGTACATAAGTATCCCGCTCGATACCTGAACCGGCGTGGCAGGCCGAGGCTGCCCTGCCCCCTAAGTGACGGGGAGTGAGAAGAAGAATCGGCTGCCTTTGCCCGGCGTGCTGTCCACCCAGAGTTGTCCGCCATGCAGCTCCACCAGGCTCTTCGTAATGGCCAGGCCCAGCCCGGCCCCGCGGGCCTCCTCCGGGATTGCGGTGCCTCGAAAGAACTTGTCGAAGACCTTGTCGCGCTCGTGGGGCGGGATGCCGCACCCGGTGTCGCTCACGGAGATCTCCACGGTGCCACCGGGCCGGGCCGTCGTCGCCACCAGGACTTCGCCGCCCGCGGGGGTGAACTTGAGCGCGTTGCCGATGAGGTTGGTGAGGACCTGGTGCAGCTTG
Organism: Nitrospiraceae bacterium; assembly: GCA_041563795.1. GTDB lineage: Bacteria > Nitrospirota > Nitrospiria > Nitrospirales > Nitrospiraceae > 2-02-FULL-62-14. Next base: position 4,220 of record JBFGRH010000067.1, read on the forward strand.
TCCCGGTCGCCTCGTATCGCGGGAATCGAGGGGGGATGGTCGGCTTTGACGGTGATGGACCGCTGACGGGCCATCGGCTGAAAACTCTCGACGACCTCGGTGACGAGGTCCCGGATGGACAGGGGGAGGGGCCGGAGGTACTCGTGCCGCTTGTCGGGATCCTCGATGCGGGCGAGGTCCAGCAGGTCGTTGACCATGCGGGTGAGCCGTTCGGTGTTCAGCTTGACGCGGGTGAGGTAGTAGGACTGCTTGTCCGTGAGCCCGCCCGCCAGCCCGTCCAGAATGTTTTCAACGTAGCCCTTGATGGAGGTCATCGGGGTGCGCAACTCGTGCGACACGATGGACACGAACGCCGATTTGAGCCGGTCCACTTCCTGAAGCTGCTCGTTGGCGGCGCGCAGTTCCAGGTTCACCCGCTCCAATTCGGTCGTGCGTTCACGGATCTTGGCTTCCAGGGTGACGTTCAATTCCTCGATTTGGAGTATCTTCTGCCGAAGCTCCACCGAGGTCTGCGCCTGTTGCAGGTAGGCTTCGCGGAGTTCTTCATGGCGGGTGTCGACCACCCGGTCCTGTTCCAGGATCAACCCCTCCAGCCGCCTGACGTTCTTCAGAAACAGCCGGCTGGTGGCCGCCCACACGGCCAGGGCCGGCAGGAGAGACAGCCCGATCGACGCGGGCCACGAGAGCGCGGGAAGGAACATCCGGCAACCGACCAACGCGGCCAGCCCCGGGAACAGGCCCGCGGCCAACCAGGGGAGTCGTCTGCCGGAGCGCGGAACCCACCTGAATTCCCATTCGCAACAGTCGTCGCCTTCCGCCATGCACTTGACATCCCGGACCGTCGCGGGCGGCAGCCCATGCACCTTCTCGGGGACCATGGCGAGGCCGCCCTTGGCCGACTGGCAGACCAGGTCGGCGCAGCGTCTCAGATAGGGGCCGAACTGCTGCCTGGTCCGCGCCGTGAATTGCAGTCTCAGGACCGCCGAGCGGTCGGTGACGGCGCCGACGCTGAAGATCAGGGAGTCCTTCGCGTACTTCTGGCCGAACGAGGGCCACATGCCGTAGATCTGCGAGAGGGTGAAGGGGCGGCCCAGGATCTGCAGCAGCGGCGACACGTTGTGTTCCTTCCCCGCACGAAAATTGAATTGGGGGTCTCCGGACAGCACGATGCCGAATTCGCGCACGAAGGAGACGAATTCATAGGAATAACTGTTCCACGCATTCCTGAGGAAATCCGGCGTGACATGGTAGGCGGGGTCACGAATGCGCTCGTTCAGCATCCGGCACAGCTCGTCGACGGCCCGGGCGCCGGTCCCCTCCGTGCGGGCCGTGCAGTCCTCCAGGTAGTCCACGATGGAGCGGATGATGATGCCGCTGACGTCGCGGATCATGGTGCCGTCCGCGTTCGTGCCGAAGGGGCGGTACTCCATCGCGCCCTTCTCGATGATCCGGCGGTCCTTGGGGAGCTGCTCGATCATGGCGAGCCGAAGAGCAGTTCGGAGCGCGATGCGCGGGCTTGGAGGCGATAGGCTAGGGCATCCCCTGTGTCGTGTCAAGCACGCGGCTGCAGGGGGCCGGAGCGGGGACGCGAGGGCGATGCCGGGACTATTGATGCAGGTGCTTGAGGGCGGCGGCGCAGAGGATGATGAAGAGGCCGATGACGAGCGCGGCGCGCTGGAAGGGGACGGGTTCCTTGAATTGCTCGGTCTTTTCCTCCTCGGAGGTCTCGGCCTTGGGATCTTCCTTGAAGATGACGTTGTAGAGGAAGAGGGTCAGGATGGCGAGGACCAGGAAGAGCTTGACGAAGAAGATCATGAGGTACTTCGTATGATGCGGGATGCCTTGTCCCGTCTGCGAGACCATCAGGCGGTTGACGTAGTGCAGGTTGATCCCGCCCGTGAACAGGATGACCGCCAGGAAGATGCCGACGATTTTATTGTACCGCCGCTGCAGCCCCTCGGTGATCGGCTTGACGAGTTCGCGCGGCACGACGGTTTGGAGCGTCGGCGTGAGCGAGAGCACGAGAAACGCCAGCCCGCCGATCCAGATGACCGCCGACACCAGATGCAGCCAGTGGTTGACGATCGGGATGAGCTGGTTGAGGTCGAACAGGATGGATTGCAGCGCGTCCATTAGAATTTAAACACGGGGGCATCATTGCCGAAGCGCTTCTTGCGCAACTCTTCCATCAGTTCGACCGTGACGACGGTGAGGCCCTGCTCGCGCGCATGCCGCTCGACGCCCTTCTTGACCATCGCGCGCAGGAAATAGGGGATCCGTCCCAACCGCGCCTGGGCCGCGTCGTCCCAGGTGCCCGCGAAGACCTCCTCCGTATTGAAGGCCACGCGGACCTTCTCGCCGCCCTTGGGCGTGTAGAGGCACCACTGGTCTTCATCCAGCCAGTCGCCGTGGTCCACGTAGGGCCGCGCGCGGCAGCCGCCGCAGATTTCGCTGTACTCGCAATCGCCGCATTTGCCCTTGAGATGGGGATAACGGAACGAGTCGAAGATGTCGGATTTTTCCCAGAGATCCACGAAACTCTTTTCGCGGATATTCCCGGCCGACAGCGGCATGTAGGGGCAGGGCGTCAATTCCCCGTTCGGCGTGACCCGCGCATAGTTGGTGCCGGCGAGGCAGCCGCCGCCCATGTAGCCGGTGGCCTTCGTGATCGGGGAATTGGGGTCCTTCTCGTAGGCCAGCCGCTTGAAGTGCGGCGCGCAGCGGGCCCGGACCAGCATGTCCTTGTACCGGTCCTGGGCGGAGACCAGAAAGCCGAGCACTTCCTCGTACTGGGCCGGCGTGATGTCGGTCAGTTCCTCGCCGCGGCCCGTGCAGACCATGAAGAAGACGTTGAGCACGCGCGCGCCAAGGCCGTGCGCCCATTCGACGACCTCCGGCAGTTCCTGGTAGTTCATCGGCTGCGCGCTGAAATGCACCTGGAACTGGAGCCCGTTGCGCTTGCAGGCCTCGATGCCGGCCAGCGCGCCTTTCCAGGCACCGGGCAGGCCGCGGAACGTATCGTGTTTCTGCGCGTCGAGCGAATCGATGCTGATGCCGACGCCCATGACGCCGATCTCGACCAGCGTCTTGGCCATCTGGTCGTTGATCAGCATCCCGTTCGTGCCGAAGACGACCATGAACCCGTGTTTGACCGCGTGCCGGGCGATGTCCAGGATGTCGGGACGCGTCAGCGGTTCGCCGCCCGTGATGACCAGGAGGCAGCCCTTGTTGACCTCGGCGATCTGATCGATCAGCCGGAAACATTCCTCAGTCGTCAGCTCGTCCGACCCGCCGCCGGCCTTGGTCGTGGCATCCAGGTAGCAATGGGCGCACTTGAGGTTGCACCGCTTGGTCAGGTTGAGCGCGAGGAGATAGGGCTTGAAGTCGTCGACCGTGCGGCCGTCATTGGGCGAGATGCCGCCCTGCGCGGTCATGAACTGCTGGACCTGCCCGGGAAGCGAGGCGACCTGGCCGGCCAGCTTGGAGAAATCGAAAACGGGAAGCGGCTTGCCCATTTAGTGTCCGGACTTGGCGGCCGACCCGGTGAGGTTTGCGATGATTTCCTTGAGGTTGCCGGTTTTCATGGCTTCTTCCATGAACCCCTTGGCCTGCTCGATCCCGTCGTTGGCGATCTCCACGGTGATCGTCGTGGCGCCCAGTTGCTGGGCGTGCTTTTCGATCAGGGCGCGGGTGCAGTCGCGCATGAAGCCGGCCGGTGCCCGCTCCAATCGGACTTGCGCATCGGGTGTCCAGGTATAGGGAGCGGGCGGCTCAGTCGCGGGCGCAGCCTCACTCGCCCCCTGGCCGGTGCCGTTGCCTTTCCCATTGCCCTGTCCGTTCCCGTGGCCGTTGCCCTCGCCGGCGAGCTTGGCGGCCGCCTCGGCATCCGTGCCCGTGCCCTTGTTGGCGAAGATCGGCGTGTAGTCCTCGTCCGCCGCTTCCTTGATCATCGGTCCGGCGTATTCGAGCGTGATCGTCGTCATCCCGAGCTTGCGGGCGGTCTTCTCGATCTTGGCCTTGGCGCGCCGCCGCTGGAAGCCGGCCGGGACGGCCCGGATCGCTTCCTTGGCATCCTTGGTCCACTGCATCGGCACGTCGTCATAGGCCACGTCTGTTTCCAGTTCGCCCTCGGCCTTGGCGGCGGCTTCGAAGATGGTTTTATCCACCTGCTTGAACCGGTCGCCGGCTGCGCCGCAGACGGGGCACTTGACCGGGGTCTCGCCCTTGCCGATGTACCCGCAGCCGTCGCAGACGAAGTAGTTCTGCGTCATGCGGTCGAGGTAGGCCTGGGTGCCGGCGCTGACTTTCGGCTTTTCCTCGACGATCCCGCTGACCATGCCGCTGAGCGTCTTGCCCATCAGGTCCTGGGCCACCGCGTCGTCGGCCTGCATCTTGTCCCGGTCGATCCCGGCCGCGTCGAGGCTGCCGCCCAGCGCGCGCATGGCGTCCATCGCGCCCTTCGGCAGGATGTGCCCGACGGCCGTATCCACCACGGAGTTGCTGATGATCGTGTGGCCCTTCTCGATCGCGTAGCGGTGAATGGCCGTCTTGGCCACGCCCCGCGCGAAGACCGGGATCTTCTCCATGCGGCGCAGGGCCTCCTCGGTCCAGGCGATGGTGTATTCCGCCTGCGTGTCGATCGGCGGCACGTACTTGCGGTTCGAGACGAGCACGTTGCAGGGGGCGCTGCGCAGGAGGTTCTCGGTGTTGCTGCCGATGTCCATGTCCTCGTCGCTGTGCACGCCGATGCGGCCGACGATCAGGAGCCACGGCTGGTCCTTGCGCACGTATTGGATGATCTTCTCGAAGGCCTTGCCGTCGAGCAGCGTCGTCTTGACGTCGGACTGCTCCGCCTGCGCGATCTCGCGCGAGATGTCCAGGTGCGACTGGTAGATCTTGGCGAGGCCGCTGTCGATGATCTCCTCGTGCAGCTTTTCCTGTTCCTTGAAGCGGAAGACCTTGCCGGCTTCCTCGTTCAA
>JBFGRH010000068.1:0-9188 GCA_041563795.1 Nitrospiraceae bacterium
CGGTCTCACTTCAACTGCGCGCGTCCAACGAGGGCCTTCTGAGGCCGCGCGTTGCGCGAGCACGAAGGGAGACCGGGCTGCCAAAGCTCGTTTCTTTGTCGGTTGTCCAGGAGGCGTTGGAGCGGAAGGGTATGCCACCCCGACTCGGAACCGTGTTTGACAGTCTGTTTGGCGCTGTGTTAGCTTCCTCGCACTGCATCGCCAATAGCGATGCGCTTATCCCTCGCTCCGGACCATGATCCGGGGCTTTAACCGAGAGGAAATACATGCATCTCTACGAGACTATCTTCATCATCCGTCCGTCGTTGTCCGACGACGACACGAATCAACTGATTGAAAAAATGAAGGGTCTGCTGGAAAAGGCAGGCGCCTCGGTTGAGATTGTCGAAAACTGGGGCAAGAAGAAGCTCGCCTACGAGATCAAGCGGGAGCGCCGCGGGACGTTCGTCTATCTGCATTTCAAGGCGGAAGGGAACGTCATCGGGGAGCTGGAACACGCCTACCGCCTCGAAGATTCCGTGCTGAAGTTCCTGACGGTCCGCCTCGAACATCCGCCGGCCCCGAAGGCGGCTCCGGCGCCGGTGGGACAGCCCCCGCAGAGGGAGCACGAGCGTGACCGGGTTTAATAAAGTCATTCTGATCGGCAACCTGACGAAGAACCCGGAGTTGCGGTACACGCCGAGCGGCACGCCGGTGGCCAGCTTCGGGCTGGCGGTGAATCGCAAGTATCGTCAGGCCGAAGAGTTGAAGGAAGAAGTCTGTTTCGTGGATATCGTCGTGTTCGGCAAGCAGGCCGAGCATTGCGGGCAGTATCTCAGCAAGGGCAACGGCGTCATCGTGGACGGCCGGCTGCAGCAGCGGCGCTGGGAGACGGAGGACGGGCAGAAGCGCAGCAAGCACGAGGTGGTGGCGCAGACCGTCACGTTCCTGCCGAAGCGTCAGGAAACGGGGGGCGGCGAGTCGGGCGCGGCGGACGAACCGGGGTTCGAAGACGAGCCGCAGGGCTAGGACGACCAGCGAGGAGGACCAGCGCGTGGAACGAGGAGGCGGAAGATTATTTCAGCGGCGGCGGCAATGCCGTTTTTGCGTGGACAAGACGCCGATCGACTTCAAGGACATCGGCCTGTTGCGGAATTTTCTGACGGAACGGGGCCGGATCGTCCCGCGCCGGGTGTCCGGCAACTGCATGGGGCATCAGCGGGACCTGACGATCGCGATCAAGCGGGCGCGCACGATCGCGATGCTCTCGTTCGCGGAAGAGTACTAGACGGGGGCCAGTCGACCCGGTTTGACTTGGTGTGATGATCCGTGTATATCGATCGCACCCCAACAACTGGTCCTGCGGTGATGCCCATGGCCCTGCCGGTCGTCCACCTGAACGAGATTCCGTCCGACGGCTTGCGTCTCTCCAGTGAAGTCCTCGCGGACGACCTGGCGCTGAGTCCGGAGGATGTCCTGCTCAGCGGCGGGCTGGCCATGGCGCTGAACGCGGTCAGCGGCGGGACCACGGTGTATGTGACCGGCACGCTGAGCGGCACCGCGCGACGGCAATGCGTCCGGTGCCTGACCGAATACGAGGACGCGCTCCGGTTGCCGATCGTCGGGGAGTTTCATCCGGAGACCGAGCTCAAGAGCCGGCCGGCCGGCCGCGAAGGGTCGGAGCGGACGGGCGTAGACGAGAGCGACGACTGTTACGCCTATGCGGGCGAGGTGATTGAACTCGGCGAGATGCTGCGGGAGCATCTGCTGCTGGCGACGCCGATGCAGCCGCTCTGCCGCGAGGAATGTCTGGGGCTGTGCCCGGTCTGCGGGCAGGAATTGAACGTGCGCCGGTGCGACTGCCGGGAAGAGCAGATTCAGTCACCGTTTGCCGTGCTGAAGAAGTTGCGCGAGACGACGCCGGACCCATCGAAACGAACCACGAAGGCGAAGTGAGGAACGACCATGCCGAATCCAAAACATCGACACTCCAAATCGCGACGCAACATGCGGCGGGCCCAATGGCGGCGGAAGAAATCCGCGGGGCCCAACCTGTCCGTCTGCCCGCAGTGCCACGAGCCGAAACCCCCGCACCAGACCTGCCTGAATTGCGGGACGTATAAGGGCACGCAAGTCATCGCGGTGAAGGAGTCCTAAAGCGCGGAGCCCGCGCAGCGTCCCATGAAAATCGCCGTTGATGCGATGGGCGGGGACCACGGACCCGCCCCGGCAGTCGAAGGCGCCATCCAGGCGGCGCGGGAACTCGATGTCAGCGTCATCCTGGTGGGCGACTCGGCCCAGCTCCAGGACCAGCTTCGGCGCCACGGCTGCAACGATCCCCACATCACCGTCCACCATGCCCCGCAAGTCGTGGGCATGCACGAGTCCCCGGCCCAGATCGCCAGAAAAAAACGCGACTCCTCCATCTGGATCGCCACGGAGTTGGTCCAGGCGGGAGAGGCCCAGGCCGTCGTCAGCTCCGGGAACACCGGCGCCAGCGTCGTCTCCGCGATTTTTCTCCTGGACCGGATCAAGGGCGTGGAACGGCCGGCCATCGCGACGACGCTGCCGACCCTGACCGGCACCGCCGTCATGCTGGACGTGGGCGCCAACGTGGACTGCACGGCGAGCCAGTTGCTGCAGTTCGGCATCATGGGGCACGAGTACGCCAAGGATCTCTACGGCAAGTCCGCCCCCCGCATCGGCCTGTTGAGCATCGGGGAGGAGGACAGCAAGGGCAACGAGGTCACCAAGGAAGCCCTCAAGCTGCTCAAGAGCAGCGGGATCAATTTTATCGGCAACGTCGAAGGGCGGGACGTGTACAGCGGCGCGGCCGACGTCATTGTCTGCGACGGGTTCATCGGCAACGTGGCGCTCAAGATTTCCGAGGGCCTCGCCGAAACCATCAAGAAACTCCTCATGAAGGAGATTGCCGGGTCGTTTCTCGGCCGGCTGTCCTATCCCTTCATCGCGGCCCCGCTGCTGGCGCTCAAGCGCCGGACCGACTACGCGGAATTCGGCGGGGCGCCCCTGCTGGGCGTCAACGGCGCCTGCGTCATCGCCCACGGCCGGTCCTCGGCCAAGGCCATCAAGAACGCGGTCCGTCAGGCCAAGCTGATGGTGGACGGGCGCGTCGTCGAAAACATCCGTCGCGACATCGAAGGGGGCCCGGCCGAAACACAGGCTCCCGTCCGTGAGGAAACCGCGTGAAGGCGAGAATAGCCGGCACCGGGTCCTATGCGCCGGAGCGTGTGCTGACCAATGCCGACCTCGAGCGGATGGTCGACACGTCGGACGACTGGATCGTCGAACGCACCGGCATTCGCGAGCGGCGCCTGGCTGCGCCGGGGGAAGCCTGTTCCGATCTCGGCACGAGAGCCGCCGAACGGGCGCTCGCCGCCGCCGGCGTGGCGGCCGCCGATCTGGACATGATCCTGCTCGCGACGTGCACGGGCGATGCCCCGCTGCCGGCCACGGCCTGCCTCATCCAGGACCGGCTGGGCGCGACGAGGGCCGCGGCTTGCGACATCGGGGCCGCCTGCTGCGGGTTCGTCTATGCGCTGGCGGTGGGCGACGCCTATGTGAAGACGGGCCTGCGCCACGTGCTGGTGATCGGCTCCGAAGTCATGTCCGCGATCACCAACTGGAAGGACCGCAATACCTGCATCCTGTTCGGCGACGGGGCCGGCGCGGTCGTGCTCAGCGCCACGCAGGAGGAGCGCGGCATTCTGTCCTCGCACCTCCATTCCGACGGGTCGCTCTGGAACCTGATCTGCGTGCCGGGCGGCTGGTCCCGCATGCCGCCGACCGAGAAGCTGCTGGCCGACGAGCTGCAATACATCAAGATGAAGGGAAACGAGACCTACAAGGTGGCGGTCAAGACGCTGGAAGAGTCGGCGCAGGAGGCGTTGAAGGCCAACGGGCTGACCGTCGCGGACATCGACGCCTACGTGCCGCACCAGGCCAATGTGCGGATCATCAAGGCCGTCGCCAGCCGGCTGGGGCTGCCGATGGAGAAGGTGGTCCTGAACATGGACCGGTACGGCAATACCTCGGCCGCCTCGATTCCCATCGCCCTGGACGAAGCGGTCCGTGGCGGACGGATCAAGCAGGGCCATCTGGTGATGATGGCCGCCTTCGGCAGCGGGCTGACCTGGGCCACGTCGGTGGTGCGGTGGTAGTGAAGAAGTGGCCAGTTCACAGTTGTCAGTTGTCCGCAAAAACTGAAGACTGAAAACTCAGAACTGAAAACTCCGGAGCGGATTTTCCCGTTGACATTGTGGCGAGAATTCCCCCATATCATACGCCGTTATGGTGTCCGGAATAGGTCTGGTATTTCCCGGCCAGGGATCGCAGTCGGTCGGGATGGGGCGCGCGTTGCATGAGGCGCATTCCGCCGCGCGGGACGTGTACAAGGACGCGTCGGCGGTGCTCGGCTACGACGTGGCCGAGCTGTGTTTTCAGGGGCCGGCCGAGCGGTTAAACCTGACGGAGCACACCCAGCCCGCCTTGCTGACCGCCAGCATTGCGGCGTGGCGCACGCTGGAACCGGCCGGGCTCACGCCGGTGGCGGTGGCCGGCCACAGTCTCGGGGAATATTCCGCGCTGGTGGTGGCCGGGGGGCTGACGTTCAAGGCGGCGGCCGCCCTGGTGCAGAAACGGGGCCGCTACATGGCGGAAGCCGTTCCGCCGGGCAGCGGGATGGTGGCGGCGATCCTGGGGCTCGCGCCCGATGCCGTGCGCGGGGCCTGCCGCGATGCCTCCTCGGTCGGCGTGGTGGCGGCCGCGAACTTCAAGTCACCCGGGCAGGTGGTGATCGCGGGAGAGAAGGCGGCGGTTGAAAAGGCAATCGAACTGGCGAAGGCCAGGGGCGCGAAGAAGGCGATCCCCCTTCCGGTGAGCGTGCCGGTGCACACGCCGCTGATGCAGTCCGCGGCGGACCGGCTGGCGAAGGACGTGGAGGCGACCGCCTGGTCGGACTTGAACGTGCCGCTGGTCAATAACGCCGAGGCCAGGGCCCTGCGGACCGCGGCGGAGGTCAAGGCCTCCCTGATCCGGCAGCTGCCGTCGTCGGTCTTGTGGGAGGATTCGGTCAGGGCCATGCAGGCGATGGGCGTGACGACGTTTATTGAAGTCGGGCCCGGCGCCGTGTTAAGCGGGTTGATCAAACGCATCGTGCCGGAGGCCAGGACCTTGAACGTGCAGGATCCGGCCTCCCTTGAGGCGACGCTGAAAGCGATAAAGGAGTAATCAGTCGGCAGGGATCAGGTCCTCGCTCCGGGAACTGATGGCTGTGAGCTGAATACTGAGAACTCGGAAAGACTGTTGTGACACTCGCGGGAAAGACAGCCATCGTTACGGGTGCGGCGCAGGGGATCGGACGGGCCATCGCCGAGGCGCTGGCCGCGGCCGGGGCGGATGTCGCGGTGGCCGACCTGGACCCGGGCCGGTCGCAGGAGACCGTCGCGGCCATCACGAAGCTGGGGCGCCGGGCGCTGAACATCAAGGTGAATGTCGCGAACTGGGATGACGCCAAGGCCATGGTGGACCAGGTCGTCAAGGAGTGGGGCAAGGTGGACATCCTGGTTAACAATGCCGGCATCACGCGGGACGGCCTGCTGCTCCGCATGAAGGAGGAGGATTGGAACCTCGTGCTGCAGGTCAACCTGAACGGCACGTTCCACTGCACGAAGGCGGCGCTCCAGCCGATGAGCAAGCAGCGGTCCGGCCGGATCGTCAACATCGCCTCGATCGTGGGCGCGATCGGCAACGCCGGGCAGGCCAACTACGCGGCATCCAAGGCGGCCGTGATCGGCTTCACCAAGACGGTGGCCCGCGAATATGCGAGCCGGGCCGTGACGGTCAACGCCGTGGCTCCCGGGTTCATCGATACGGCGATGACGCAGCAATTGTCGGCCGAGGTGAAGGACACGTTGTCCAAGCAAATTCCGCTGGGGCGGCTGGGGCAGGCGTCCGACGTGGCGGAAGCGGTGAAGTTTCTGGCATCGGATGAGGCAGGGTACATCACGGGGCATGTGTTGCATGTCAATGGCGGCATGCACATGGCATAGGACGAGGGGAGGTGTAGGCGTAATGGCAGCAGACGGAAAAGTAGAAGACAAAATCAAGAAGATCGTCGCGGAGAATCTGGGCGTGGAGGAGGACGAGGTCGTTCCGGACGCGAAGTTCGTGGACGATCTCGGGGCCGATTCCCTGGATACGGTCGAACTGGTCATGGCCTTCGAGGAGGCGTTCGATATCGAAATCCCCGATGAGGATGCCGAAAAAATCCTCACGGTCGGCAAGGCCATCGACTACATCAAGGAAAAGATGTAGCTCGGGCCGGTGCGGTCTATGGCGGAGCACGGCAGACGTCGAGTGGTCGTCACGGGATTGGGGCTGATCACGCCTCTCGGGATTGGCGTGGGCCCCACGTGGAAGGCGCTGTGCGAGGGACAGTCCGGCATCGGCCGCATCACGCGGTTCGATCCCACCGGGTACCCGTCCCAAATCGCCGGCGAGGTCAAGGGCTTCGACCCCGCCGCCTTCATCGAGAAAAAAGAAATCAAGAAGATGGACACCTTCATCCAGTTCGCCGTCGGCGCGAGCCAGATGGCGGTGGATGACGCGGGCCTGAAAGTCGCGCCGGAAGAAGCGGACCGCGTCGGGGTCTACATCGGCGCGGGCATCGGCGGCCTGCCGGCCATCGAGCACTATCACAAAATCCTCCTGGAGAAGGGGCCCGACCGCATCTCGCCCTTCTTCATTCCGATGGTCATCATCAACCTGGCTTCGGGGCAGGTGGCGATCCGGATCGGGGCGCGCGGACCCAACTCCTGCGCGGTCACGGCCTGCGCCACGGGCAACCATTGCATCGGCGATGCGTTCCGGATCATCCAGCGGGGAGAGGCGGATGCCATGCTGGCGGGGGGCACCGAGTCCTGCATCGTGCCGCTCACGCTGGCGGGCTTCTCGGCCGCCAAGGCCCTCTCGACCCGCAACGACGCGCCGACCAAGGCCAGCCGGCCGTTCGACAAGGACCGGGACGGGTTCGTGCTGGGCGAAGGCGCGGGGGTGCTGGTGCTCGAGGAACTGGACCGGGCCCGCCGGCGCGGGGCGCGCATCTATGCCGAGCTGGTCGGCTACGGCATGAACAGCGATGCCTATCACATCACGGCGCCCTCCGAGGATGGCGAAGGGGCCGTCCGCTGCATGGAGCTCGCGATCAAGGATGCCGGGGTGTCCAAGGACGAGATCGGCTACATCAATGCCCACGGCACGTCCACGATGGCCGACGCGATTGAAACCAGGGCGATCAAGCAGGTCTTCGGGGAGCGGGCCAAAGGCGTTCCGGTCAGCTCGACGAAGTCCATGACCGGACACCTGCTCGGGGCCGCGGGGGGTGTCGAAGCGGTGTTCAGCGTCCTGGCGATTCACCACAAGCTCCTGCCGCCGACGGTGAACCTGGACCATCCCGATCCCGCATGCGACCTCGACTACGTTCCGGGGAAAGCGCGCCAGGCGTCGGTGGCGGTGGCCCTGTCCAACTCGTTCGGCTTCGGCGGCGTGAACGCCTGTCTCCTCTTCAAAAGGTTCGCGGCATAAGCCGTCCCACATTTCCAGCGATGCCCCGGCAGACCATGGCGCGGACTCCACTCGATGAGGCGCAACAGGCGATCGGCTACACGTTCCGCAATCCCGGTCTGCTCGCCGAGGGCCTGACCCATACCTCCTACGTCAACGAACTCAAGGACCAGGCTTCAAAGGACAACGAACGGCTGGAGTTTCTCGGCGATGCGGTGCTGGCGCTGATCATCAGCGAGCACGTGGCCTCGGCCTGCCCGGATCTGACGGAGGGCGCCCTCTCCAAGCTGCGCTCCCATCTGGTGAGCGAAGCGACGCTCGCCGCGGCGGCCCGCCGGCTGGACCTGGGGCGGCTGCTCCAACTGGGGCGCGGCGAAGAACGCACGGGCGGCCGTGAGAAGGACTCGATCCTGGCCAACACCCTGGAGGCGGTCCTGGCGGCGGTCTACATGGACGGGGGGCTGGAGGCGGCCAGAAGCTTTGCCCTCAAGGCCTTGGCGCTGGAACTGCGCGAGGCCGCCAGCCAGGGGGCGGGCGGAGTGCTCGGCGGCGATTACAAGACGCGGCTTCAGGAATGGTGCCAGCGCCAATACGACAGCGTGCCGCAGTACGTGACGGAGCGGGAAACCGGTCCGGACCATCAGAAGAGGTTCGAGGTCGAAGTGGTGGTACAGGGCAGGGCGATGGGGCGCGGAACGGGACGGAGCAAGAAAGAGGCGGAACAAGCGGCGGCGCAGGAAGCGCTTGGACGCGTCACACGTGAGGCGTAAGAGAACACGATAAGGAGGCACTAATGAAAAGGTATGGCAAAGAGTTGATGGTGATGAGCCTGGTCGTGGCGATGCTGTGTGCCACAGGCGGCGCGAGTCTGGCGGCGGATAAGGGCAAGGATGCGGCCAAGGGACCCAAGGCGATCATCAATACCAAGTTCGGCGAGATGACGATCGAGTTTTTCCCGGACAAGGCGCCCAACCACGTGGCCAATTTCATCAAGCTGGCCAAGTCCGGTTTCTATAACGGGACGATCTTTCATCGCGTGATTCCCGGCTTCATGATCCAGGGGGGCGATCCGAACACGAAGGATCAGACGAACAAGGCGACCTACGGGCAGGGTGGACCCGGCTACAGCGTGGACGCCGAGTTTAACGACATTCCGCACAAGCGCGGGATCGTGTCGATGGCGCGGTCGAACGATCCGAACAGCGCCGGCTCGCAGTTCTTCATCGTGGTGGAGAACTCCGATTTCCTGGATCACAAGTACACGGCGTTCGGGCACGTGGTGAAGGGGTTGGGCGTGGCGGACAAGATCGTGCAGCAGCCGAGGGATAACCACGATCTGCCGTTGCAGCGCACGGAGATGACGGTCACGATAGTAGAGTAGATTAGCCGTTGCAGCCGCGTCGCCTCTGTGCTCGCAGAGGTCGCACACGCAGACGGTGCTACCTCGATGCGCGCAGTTGAGGCAACTCGGCTGCCGGCAGTAGAGGGGAGAGAGCATGGGCGGGGACAGGCCGCTGATAGACCTGTCCCCGCTCGGACCAGGGTGGGCGGGAGTCTTCGGCTTGCCTGAGCGGCAAGAAGGACTCCCGCCCTTATTGTTTGGTCCAATTAGTGATGATGCTGGC
>JBFGRH010000069.1:0-9104 GCA_041563795.1 Nitrospiraceae bacterium
ATCATCGGCGCGTGAATATACCGCAACTCGCCGTCCGGATCCGTCACCAGAATGGGGACGATCAGTCCGGCGTCGTTCCCGTCATTCTTGCTGGTCGAGGCGGAGGGGACCGGGAACAGCGAGGTTTCGGCCCGTGCCTCATCGGCAACGGTCCAGGCCGGCGGCCCCAGCAGGACAGCCAGTACGACAGCGAGGCAGAGGAATGCTGGCTTCATTACAGACCGGACCGGAGCGCGACGGGCTATTCCTTGTCCGTGCCCTTGACCTTGATGAACTGATCGGATTTCTCCCTCAGCTGTGTGACGAGATCATCGTACCCGGATGTCCGGATGATCTTGGCGAACTGCCCCCGGTAATTGCTCACCAGGCTCACGCCGTCGATCACCACATCGTAGACCCGCCATTCGCCTCCCTTGTTGAGCATGCGATAATCCAGCGGGATCTCCACTTTGCCGGACTCGGCTTTCGTGCGCACTTCGGCATAGTCGCCTTCCGTCCGCTCGTTGAGGTAGTGCACCTGCTCGCCGGAATACCCCTCGACCCGGTCGGCATAGGAGTTGCTCAGCAACCGCTTGAAGAGCTCGACAAACTCCGCCCGTTGCTTCTCATCCAACTTCTGCCACTGCGCCGCCAGCGTCCGTTTGGCCATCTCCTCGTAACTGAACCGCTCGCTCACCACCTTCTCCAATAACTTGCGGCGCTCCTGGGCCCGCTCGGGCTTCTTCATGCCCTGGTCGCTCAGGATGCGGATGACCTCGTTGATCGTGCCCTTGATCGCCTGCGTCGCGGCCCCTCCGGCCAGGGCGGGCGCCGCGTTCCACGCCACGCCCAGCAACAGGGCCGCACTGACTCCCGCGAACATCCTGGCAGACCGCCTGCACACATCGGTTATGATTGCAGATGTCATAGTCACTCCTGTTGGCCCGGCCACACGCCTCTCCATCGCGTTGGCCTGACTCACTTCACCTTGCCGTGCACGTACTGGCTGACCAATTCCTCCAGGTCCAGCCCCGATTCCGTGTCCCTGATCTTGGCGCCGGGCTTCAGGAGTTCCCCCCCTCCCCCCGGTGACAGGGACACAAATTTTTCGCCGATGATGCCGCGGGTTTTGATCGTGGCGATCGTATCGTCGTAAAGCTTGATGCCGTCATTCACGGCGAAGGTCGCGATGGCGCGATCCTCCTTGAGCCGGATCGCCTTGACCCGCCCCACCTCCACGCCGGCTATTTCGATGGCGGCTCCGGCCCGCAATCCGGACACCGAGTTGAATTCGGCATCGACGTGGTAGAGGTTTCCGCCGATGATCTCCAGCTTGCCCAGCTTGACGGACAGGTACCCGAGGCACACGATGCCGATCAGCACGAACACACCCACCGCCAGTTCCAGTTTGGCTTTTTCCATGCTCATTGCCCCCGTGAGTTGCTCACCGTTTCACGTCTGCATTGCCGCCGACCGAGATAAACTCGCGGATCGTCGGATCGCTCAGGCGCTGGAACTTGGCGGACGGTTCCATCGCCACGATCACGCCCTCGTGCAGCATGGCGACCCAATCCGAAATGCCGAAGACTTCCGGAATTTCATGGCTGACCATGATCGCCGTGAAGCCGAACATCCGGTGCATGGCCAGGATCAGCTCGTGAATCGAATTGGCCAGCAACGGGTCGAGGCCGGTGGTGGGTTCATCGAACAGAATGATCTCCGGCTCCATGACCAGCGCGCGGGCCAGGCCGGCCCGCTTCTTCATCCCCCCGCTGAGCTCGGCTGGAAACTTGTGTCCCATCCGGGCCAAGCCCACCTGGTCGAGCTTCTCGTCGACGCGCCGCTTCACCTCGGGCTCGGAGATCTGCAGCTTTTCCCGCAACGGAAAGGCGACATTGTCATACACGTCCATGGAATCGAAGAGCGCCGCCCCCTGGAACAGCATCGCAAATTTCCGGCGAACGTCGTTCAGGGCCCGTCCCTGCATCCGCGAGATCTCGACCCCATCCACCCACACCTCGCCCTGATCCGGCTGGAGCAGCCCGATCATGTGCTTCAGTAGGACGCTTTTCCCCGACCCGCTCTGGCCGATGATCGTCGTCAGCTTGCCCTTGGGGATCTCCAGCGTGACGCCCCGCAGCACCGGCTGCGTGCCAAATGATTTTCGGACGTTGACGAGTTTAATCATCGTACCCTGCCAGCTCCGACTGGAGGAGGCTCAAAAAGGCTGACCAGCGAGGCCGCAGCGAGGGAAGAGGCGAGGCGTACTCTTCTCGTACGTTGAGCCTCTGAGCGACGCGAGAACAAAGCTGGCGGCCTTTTTCAGCCTCCGTCACAAGAGCACCGACGTCAGGAAATAGTCCCACACCAGGATCATCACGGACGACAGGACCACCGCCTCGGTGGTCGCCGCGCCGAGCCCTTCCGCGCTCATTTTCGTATGATAGCCCTTGTAACAGCAGACCCAGCTGATGATCAGCCCGAAGCTGATCGATTTCCAGATGCCCCCGTACACGTCCTTCCACTCGACCGACGTTTCGACCGAGTTCCAGTAGACCCCCGCGTTCACGCCCAGCAGGTCCACGCCGACCACGTAGCCGCCGTAGATGCCCACCACGTCAAAGAGCGCCACGAGCAGCGGCACCCCGATCAGGCTGGCCAGCACCTTGGGCGCGATCAAATACTGCAGCGGGTTGACCGCCATGGTGTCCAGTGCGTCGATCTGTTCGGTGATCCGCATGATGCCGATCTCGGCCGTCATCGCGGAGCCGGCCCGCGCCGTCACCATCAAGGAAGCGAGCACCGGGCCCAGTTCCCGGATGATGCTGAGCGCCACGGCCGCCCCCAGCGCCGCGTCCGACCCGTATTTCCTGAGCGTGTAGTATCCCTGTAGGCCCAGCACCATGCCGGTGAACCCGGCGGTCAGGACAATGACGAAGGTGGACTTAAACCCGATGAAATGGAGTTGCTTGACCGCCTGGAATATCCGGAACGGGGGCCGCGCCATCCAGCCGAACGTGGACAACAGGAAGATGAGCATCCGCCCCATCTCCTGCAGGATCGCAATCGAAGTCCCGCCGATGCGTTGCACCACCGCCGTCATGGATGTCTCATTCCCCTCTCTGCCCACTCGTCCACGAACCGTTCGAAAAACCCGGTCATCGTACCAGATGCCGTGCGCATCTGCGCACGCAGACGGAGGAACCCGCCCACGCAGGACGGCGCCGCCACGCAGGCGGCGATGCCTTTGAGCCAACCGGCGGGCTTCAGGAACAGATTGAAGTCCACCGGGAGCGTTTCGTCCACCAGGTCGGACACGCTGCGGAGAATCGCGAAGGGAACCTGCCGCTCGGCCGCCGCCTCCGCCAGCGCGGCGCTCTCCATGTCCAGCCCGACGGCTCCGGTCCGCTCGGCCATGGCCCGCTTGTCCGCCGCCCGCCACAGGATGCGCGGGACGGTCACGAACGGCCCCGCATGCACCGGCAACCCGCCCCGCTGAGCCGCCTCCATCGCTGCCCGCACGATGTCACCCGCACAGTCCCGCGTGACCGGCGCCGGCTCACGGCCGTCCTGCTCGAGCCGTACATCGGTCCCAACCAGGAGATCGCCGATCTGCGCGGGAACCAATGCGCAGGCCAAACCGGCCGACACGACCAGGTCCACCAGCTGCCCTTGCAAGACGTCGCGGCACGCGGCCGCCGCCCGCTCGGGCCCCACGCCGCTCTGCGCCACCAGGACCTCGCAGGTCCCCCGACGGCCGAGCACGCACCGGACATCTCCAAGTCGCTGCGCGCGTCCGCCGGGGATTATCCGCCGAACGGCGGCAAATTCCCACCGGGTCGCCGTGAATATCGCCACCCGCTTCATGGCGCGCCCCGCACATCAGCAATGCTGCGCTGTCCCTTCCCGGCCAGAGGGTGATTGCCCGGCGCCTGCTGCATGCTGTGTACTGATGCCCGTGGACGGCGGATTCAGTGACCTGACGGGAACGTGTCCACCGTCCGGACGGCGTGACGCAGTTCATCCGCCCGCAACTGTCCGCGAGCCCTGACGTTACGGTACATCGACAGCGCCCAAAGCGGGAAGTACTGGCAGTACCAGTGGTAACGGAGATAGAACACGCGCGGGAACCCGGTACCCGTGTGCCGTATTTCCTTCCAGGACCCGTCTTCGCGCTGATGACGCAACAGGTAATTAATCCCGCGCACCACGCTGAGGGAATCCGAGACACCCGCCGCCAGCAGCGACATGAGCGCCCAGGCCGTCTGGGACGGCGTACTCTCGCCCCGGCCCGCCAGCGCCTGATCCGCATAGGAGAGGCAGGACTCCCCCCACCCCCCGTCCGGGTTCTGCATCAACTCCAGCCACTGCACGGCCTGTCGCACATAGGGCGCCGACATGTCCTCCCCGATCGAGCGCAAGCCGACCAGGACGGACCAGGTGCCGTAGATATAGTTGACGCCCCAGCGCCCGTACCAGCTGCCGTCCTGTTCCTGCTTGTTCTTGATGAAGGCAATGGCCCGCTTCGCCGCCGGATGCGTGCGGTCATAGCCCAGCGTGCCCAGCATCTCCAGGCACCGGCCGGCCAGGTCCTCCGTCGGCGGATCCAGCAGCGCCCGGTGGTCGGCAAAGGGGATCACATTGAACACCATGTGGTTGTTGTCCACGTCATAGGCGCCCCAGCCGCCGTCCGAGCTCTGCATCGCCATCACCCACCGGTAGCCGCGCTGGATGGAGTCCTTTTGCGCCTGGCGGTCCGCCATGCGCAGCTTCGCCAGCGCCATGATCACCACCGCGGAGTCGTCCACGTCCGGATAGCGCTCGTTCTCGAATTGGAAATACCATCCGCCCGGCTCGGCCTTGGGCGCCGAGGACTCTTTCCAGTCTCCGGCCGTCGTGGTCTGCTTGGAGATCAGCCACTGTCCGGCCTTCAGCAGGGCCGGGTGGCTCTGCGGCAAGCCCGACTCGATCAGTGCGTTAATGGACAGCGACGTATCCCAGATCGGCGAGAAGCACGGCTGCAGGTGCAGGGTCTCGACTTTGGTTTGTCCCTCGCGGGCCGTCTCATACACCTCGAGATCCTCGATTTCCTTCAGCGCCTTCGCCAGCAACGGATGATCCGCGTTGTAGCCCAGGCAGTGCAGCGCCACGGCGGAATTCGCCATGGCCGGATAGATCGCCCCGAGCCCGCCGTTGCCCCGCATATGATCCAGCGTCCACACGATCGCTTTCTGGACCGCCGTCTCGCGGAAGGCCTGGTAGGGCATGCGTTCATACAGCTTGAGCACCTTGTCCAGGTTGATGAAGATATTTCGCCAGGTAAACCAGACCGCGTCCTTCTTGAACGGGGGCACGTCGGCGTAGTCCAGGAGTTCGCGCGGCGTGACGAACAGTTCCGCGATCCCCTCCTCCTCCGGAACCCGGCAGACGGGGCGATGCGCGAACACCACCAGCAGCGGAATCAGGACCGCGCGGCTCCAATAGGAGATTTCGTAGATGCTGAAGTAGAACCGCTTCGGCAACAGCATGATCTCCGGCGGCATGCTGGGCAGTCCGCGCCAGTCATATTGATCGAACAAGGCCAGCGTGATCTTCGTAAACACATTGGCTGACGCGACGCCGCCCTTGGCCAGGATGCACTCGCGCGCCTGCCGCATGAACGGCTCGTCCGGCGACACCCCCGACAGCTTGAGGGCGAAATAGGCCTTGACGGAGGCGCTGATCTCCGAGGGGCCGCCCGAATAGATCGGCCACCCGCCGTCCGGCAGCTGGGACCCCATGAGATAGCGGACCGCCTTGCGTTCCCGTTCCGGGTCCACCACGTTGAGGAACCGGCGCAACATCAGATATTCCGACGTCAGCGTCGTATCGGCTTCCAGTTCGGCGACCCAGAATCCCTCCACGGGATGCTGGCGGTCCAGAATCCATCGCTGGCTGAGGCGAATCGCCTCGTCCACCGATTCGTGCGACGCCGCATGGGTCAGCCGGCGCACCGGGGCATCGACGGGAATGGGATGCGGGTTGTGGGACACCAGTCGCAGCACGGCCTGAGGCGCGTAGGCCTCGACCTTTTTCCTGACCTGGACAGGAACGGAGGCGAAGAATCGATCAGAAAGGCGCGCGAGTAACCGCTTCCACGGCTGCATATTATCCTTGGAAAACCTGGCGGCGGGGAAACACCCTCTCGCCTGTTTCTGGCAGGAGGCACGGGCCGGCCAGGGTTATGTCATACGGAAGGTCTTATAGCAAAGGGTTTCCTGACAGTCAAGGAACCGGCCCCTCGAACCCGTTGAACTTCTGAAGGATTCGGTGATTCTACGCGGGCTGCAGGTCGGCCAGCCGGACGGAGATGGTTTTCGACACGCCCGGTTCTTCCATCGTCACCCCGAAGAGCGAGTCCGCCACCGCCATGGTGCGCTTGTTGTGCGTAATCACCAGGAACTGGGCGTCGGCCGCCAGTTCGCGGAGGACCGACGTGAACCGTCCGATGTTTTCCTCATCCAGCGGGGCATCGATCTCGTCGAGGATGCAGAAGGGGGTGGGCCGGATCAGGAAGCTGGCGAAGATCAGCGCCATGGCCGTCAGCGTCTTTTCGCCGCCCGACAGCATCGTGATGCCCTTGAGCCGCTTGCCCGGTGGCTGGGCCGCGATATCCACGCCCGGCTCGTCGTCCTTCTGCTTTCCGGTCTCCGGATCGATCTCGGGCTCGACCAGGATGAGCTCCGCGCGCCCGCCCGGGAACAGCCGCCCGAAAACCTCGCCGAATTTCTGCTGCAGGTCGTTGAACGTTTCTTCGAACATCTGCTTGGTGGTGCGGTTGATCTTCGTGATGATTTCCCTCAGCGACTGGACGGACTGGGACAGGTCCGCCTCCTGCGTGGTCAGGAACCGATGCCGCTCTTCCTGCTCGCGATGCTCCTCGATCGAGGCCAGGTTGATCGGGCCCATGCGCTCCAGCCGGCCCCGGATCTTCTGCAATTCCTCGCGCACCAGCGTCGTGCCCCTGTCCGCGTCCTCGCGCGTGGCCCCGGCGGCCTCCTCGGGCTCCCGCAACAGCGCCTCTTCGACCGGAAGCTGGTACGTGCCGGTCAGCGTCCCCTCGACCGTCGCCAGTTGCGTCCGGATCTCGGCCCGTCGGACCTCGATGCCCGTCCGCGCATCGCGGCTCGCCGCGAGCGCCTGCCGCGCGGCGTCCAGGCTGTGTTCGACCCGCCGGACGGCCTGCATCTCCTCCGCATGGATCTCCTGGGCCCTGACGAGTTCCTGCCGCATCTCGACGACCCGCTTGTTCAATTCCTGGAAGAGGGCCTCCTGCCGTCCGCGCTCGGCCTGGCTCTGTGCAATCGACGCGGCCAGCGTCTCGAGCTGCCCCGTCAACGATTGTCCCAGGACCGCCGACTGCTCCTGTCCCTTCAGCAACCGCTCCACGTCGGCCCGGCAATGCTCGCAGCGGCCCCGCAAGGCCTCCACCGCCACGCGGGATTCCGTGAGCCGGCGCTGGGCCGCCAGGTGCTCCGCTTCCATCTTCCGGAGTGCCTCGTCGAGTTCGGCCAGTCCGGCCTCCCGCACGTTCCGCTCCTCCAGCAGGGCGGCGACGCGCTGCTGCTCGGCCTCCCGCGCCTGCTCGTCCATCTGCCGCTGCCCGGCGGTTGAGGCCTCGCGCTCGGTCGTGAGCTCCGCGCGGGCGGCGTTCAAGTGCTCGATCGCGCGCGCGAGGTCCGCCTGCTGCTGCTCGAGTTCCTGGATTTCCCGCCGGCGTTGCAGGAGCCCGCCGGTCGTCCCGCCGGTCATCACGCCGGCCGCGTCCAGCACCTCGCCCGCCAGCGTCACGAACGTGGGGCCCTCCGGGGCCGTCCACTGACCCTGTTCCCACAGCGCGACGGCCTGCTCGAGGGTGTCGACCACGACAATGCCGTCGAACAACGTCGCGCAGACATCATGGGTGTGCGCCGCCGCCTTCACGAGGTCTGTCGCCAGCCCCAGCACGCCCGGCCTGTTCTGAAGTGCGTCCCACCAGCCATGCGGGCGGCCGCTCTGCGACCAGCGTGGCTTCGCCGGCACGAAGGTCCCGCGCCCCAGTCCCTTCTCTTTCAAAAACTCGATCGCCTGGCGGGCGTCGGCCGGCTGGTCCACCATCCAGGCACGGAGCCGCTCGCCCAGCGCCGCTTCCGCGGCCCGCTCGAACCGCTCCGGCACATCCAGCCATTCCGCCACGGCTTCCTTGACGCCGGCGCAGGACTTGCGCAGCGACACCACGCTGTCGTCGCCTTCGCGGCCATAGCCCATTTCCTCCCGGACGACGCCGGTCAGGGCATGGCACCGGGATTCCGCCGCCGCCAGCTGTCCCTGCTGCTGGTTCAACTGCTGCTCAATCTCGCGCAGCTGTCCATCGATCTGCTGCCCGCGCTGGACGGCCGCGTCCCGCGCCTGCTGCGCCTGCGCGATCCGCTCCTCGGCCTGCCGCCGCTGCTCCAGGCACTGCTCCAGCCTCGCTTTGGCCGCGTCGGTCAGCGCCCCCGGCACCACCGACTCAATTCCACTGGGCGCCGCTCCCGCGTCCGGCGACAGGGACAGGTCCAGCAACCCCCGCCGGGACTGTTCCGCCTGCTCCAGCGTGGACGCGCGGCGGCCGGCCATCGCGGCGGCCGCCTGTTCCTGTTCGGCCAGCGCCGCGGCGCCCGCCGCCATCTCCGCCTCGGCCAGGAGGAGCTGCTCGCGGCGCGCGGCGATTTCAGCCACCGCCCGCTCCCGCTCCGCCTCCAGCCGGGTCAACTGTTCGTGGGCTTGCGTGCGTTGCTGCCCGAAGAGCTCGGCGCGGCTCCGCTCCACCTCGCTCGTCCGGAGCGCCTGGGCCTGCTGCTGCTCCAGGCGGCCGATCTCGTCGCGGCGGCGCATGAGCGTCTCGTCGCCGTCCAGCATGCGCACGCGGATTTCCTCCAGTTGTGCGACCAGCCGGGCCTGCTCGGCGGCCTGGGCGGATTCCTGCTCGTCCAGCGCGGCCGATTCCGCCTCCACCATCCGCTGCCGGCCCTGCAGCGCCCGGTGCTCGCGCACCAACAGTCGAATTTCCAGCGCCCGCGCCTCGTCCAGGAGCACCTGGTAATTCTTGGCCTGCCGCGCCTGCC
>JBFGRH010000070.1:0-9061 GCA_041563795.1 Nitrospiraceae bacterium
GCTGCTCGACGACAAGGAATTTCAGCTCGAGCGCGAAGTGGTGAAGGAGGAGCGGCGCCTGCGCTCGGAAGACGACCCGCAGTCGTTCCTGGCCGAGTCCCTGTTCGCCCAGGCCTTCCAGATGCATCCCTATCACTGGCCCGTCATCGGCTGGTTCCCGGACCTCAACGCCATGACGCGGGCGGACCTCAAGCGGCACTACGACACCTATTACGTGCCGAACAACGCCACGCTCGTCGTGGTCGGCGATATCAAGGCCGCGAAGCTGCTGCCGGTCATCAAACGCCACTTCGAGCCGATCCCCAAACGGCCGCTGCCTTCGCAACAAGTACCGGCCGAGCCGGAACAGAAGGGCGAGCGCCGCATCATCGTCAAGCGCGACGCCCAGCTCCCCTTCGTGATGATCGGCTACCGGGCTCCGAATTTCAGGAGCGACGACGCCTATGCGCTGACGCTCATGGAATCCATCCTCTCGCACGGGAAGACCTCCCGGCTCTACCACAGCCTGGTGTACGACCAGAAGCTGGCGCTGGGCATCGGGGCCGAATACAGCCTGCTGCAGACCGATCCCGACCTGCTCTACGTCTTCGGCGTCGTGGCGCCGGGCAAGGCTCCCGACCAGGTGGAGCGCGCCGTGTACGCCGAGATTGAGAAGCTGCAGAAGGAGGCGCCCTCCGACCAGGAACTGCAGCGGGCCAAGAACCAGGTGGAGGCGGCCTACATCTTCGGGCAGGACTCCAACTTCCGCCAGGCCATGTTGCTGGGCCAGGCAGAGACCACGGGCGCCGGCTGGCGGCAGGTGGAAGCGTTCGTCAAGAAGCTCCGTGACGTGAAGGCGGAGGACATCACGCGTGTCGCGCAGAAATACCTCGTCGAAGACGGCCGGACCGTCGGCATTCTGATTCCCACGCCGTCCAACCACGCGGCCGCGGAGGCGAAATGATGCGCCGGCTGCCGATCAGCATCCTCGCCGCGCTGTGCGCCCTCGCCCTGAACGGACCGCTGCACGCGGCGGACATCCAGCCGACTCGCTTCGTGACGCCGAACGGCTTGACGGTCCTCGTGGTCGAGCAACACGCGCTGCCGATCGTGCAGATCCAGGCGCTCGTCAAGACAGGCTCGGTGCAGGACCCGCCCGACAAGGCGGGGCTGGCGAACCTCGTGGCCAGCCTGCTGGACGAGGGCACGATGACCCGCGACGCCACGCAGATCGCGGAGCAGATCGAATTCGTCGGCGGCGCGCTGGAAACCAGGCCCGGACACGACTTCACCACGGCCTCGGCGAAAGTGCTCGCGAAAGACGCCGAACTGGGCTTCGAGCTGCTGGCCGACATCCTGCTCCATCCGGCGTTCCCGGAACCGGAACTGGAACGCGTGAAGAAACTCATCCTCGGTGAAATCATCGCGCAACAGGATGATCCGGGCTCCGTGGCCGGCAAGGCCTTCAGCCGGCTCGTCTTCGACGGCCATCCCTACAGCTGGCCGGTCAACGGGACGGAGGAGACCCTGCCGGCGATCAGCCGGGCGGACGTCCAGGCGTTCCATGCACGCGAATACCTGCCGAACCAGACGATCGTCGCCGTCGTGGGGGACGTGACCCTCGAACAGGCCCGCGCGCTGATCGACAAGCATTTCGGGCCGTGGCAGAAAGGACCGGCGCCGGAACGGCACGGGGCCCTGCCGGCCGCCATCGACAAGCCGGTCGTGAAGCTGATCGATAAGGAGTTGACCCAGACGACGCTCCTGCTGGGGCACCTCGGGATCAGCCGGACGAACCCGGACTATTACGCTGTCTCCGTCATGAACTACATCCTCGGGGCCGGGGGATTTTCGTCGCGCCTCATGGACTCGATCCGCGACAGGCAGGGCCTCGCCTACGGCGTCATGAGCATGTTCGAGCCCCGCGCTGCGGCCGGCCCCTTCCTGGTCAGCCTGCAAACCCGCAACGCGACCGCCAACAAGGCGCTCGCCGGCGTCCTGAAGGAACTCCAGGCCATGCAAACCGCGCCGGTCTCGGCCAAGGAACTCTCCGAGGCCAAGTCCTATCTGACCGGCAGCTTCCCCATGCGCTTCGACACCACGCACAAGCTGGCCGAGGTCCTCTGCCAGGTCGAATTCTACGGGCTGGGCCTCGATTACTTCACGCAATACCCGGCGTGGATCTCCAAGGTGACCGCGAACGACGTGCTCCGGGTCGCCAAACAGTACCTGCACCCGGATCGCTATGCGCTCGTCGCCGTGGGCAAGATGGACGAGGCGAAGCTCAAGCAGCCGTGAGGCGTGACGCGTGAACCGTGGAACGTTAGCGGACAAACACCGCCACCTGCAGCAGATCGTCCATCAGTTGGACTCGGTGCTCGTCGCCTTCTCCGGCGGCATCGACAGCACCCTCGTGCTGAAGGTCGCGCACGAGGCGCTGGGCCCCGGGGCCGTGGGCGTCACGGCGGTGTCGCCGACGTTTCCCGAGGTCGAACTGGAGTGGACCAGGCGGCTCGCCGCCGAGATCGGCGCGCGCCACCGGATCGTCCGGACCGACCAGTTGCAAGTCCCCGCCTTCGTGCAGAATGACGCGACCCGCTGCTTCCACTGCAAGACGGACCTCTACCAACTCCTGGGCGGCCTGCAGCAGGAATACCGGCTGCGCGCCGTGGCGGACGGCACGAACTTGGATGATCTTGGCGACGAGCGGCCGGGCCATGCCGCCGCCCGCGAGTGGGGCGTGCGCAGCCCGCTGGTTGAAGCGGGCCTGTCCAAGGCCGAGGTGCGCGAACTGGCGAGGGTATTGAAACTCTCCAACTGGGACAAGCCCGCGGCGGCCTGCCTCTCCTCCCGCATCCAGCGCGGCACGCCCATCACGGTCGAGAAACTCTCCCGCGTGGAACGTGCGGAGGCATTTCTGATGGAGCAGGGGTTCCGGCAGGTCCGCGTGCGGGACTCGGACGGCGCCGCGCGGGTGGAAGTGGACGCAACGGAAGTGGCGCGCCTGCTGGACCCGGCCCTTGGCACCACGATCACCGCCCATCTGCAGCAGCTCGGGTTCGCCTCCGTCACGCTCGACCCGGCAGGCTACCGCCAGGGCGGCGGCAATCGTCCCGCCCAATAAAAAAGCCCGGCGGGTGCCGGGCTTTCTCGTGACCGTCTCGTGAGCGGAATCAGTTCTTGTCGAACTGCTTGGCGACCGAGGCCAGCGCCTCGTCGGCCATGCGCTTGTGATCGGCGTCCGTCAGGCTGCGGCCCACCACCTTTTCGGCGACCAGCAACGCCATCGCGGTCGTCTGGTCGCGGATCTCCTGGATCGCCCGCCGGCGCTCCTGCTCAATCTCGCGCGTCGCGTCTTCCTTGTACCGCTGCGTTTCCACCTTCATGCGCTGCTCGTTTTCTTCCATGACCCGCTGGGCGCGCTCCTTGGCCCCCTCGAGCACCGCCTCGGCCTGCCTGGAAGCGGCCTTGAACCTCGCCTCGTGCTCCAGCATCTTCTGCTCGGATTCGGCGCGCTGCCGGTCCGCCTGCTCCAGGCTCTCCCGGATCCGCCGCTCACGCTCCTCCAGGGTCTGGAGAATCGGCGGGAAGGCGAATTTCCACAGCACCCACAGCAGAATCGCGAACGATACGACCTCCCAGAAGATCAGCGTCGAGAAGAAATGCGTGTCAAATTGCGGCATGGCGCCTCACCCATTCCGCGCTACTTGCGCAATCCCATGATGATGAACGCAATGACCAGCCCGTAGAGCGCGATCGCCTCGACCAGCGCGAAGCCGATCCACATGTACTTGCCAACCCGCGCTTCCGCTTCCGGCTGGCGCGCCACGGCTTCGATCATCTTGCCGAAAATGTAGCCGATGCCGACGCCGGCCCCGGCAAAGCCCGCCGCCGCCAGTCCCATGCCCACCAACGCTGCTGCTGCTGCATCCATGTCGTGTGCTCCTTCGTTAGATAATCAGAGACGTGAATTCAATGCGCGTGCCCGTCGGCGCCATGCAGATGATACGCATCGCCGAGGTACACGCAGGTCAGGATCGTGAAAATGTAGGCCTGGATAAACGCGATGCCGACCTCCAGGCCGTTCATCGCAATCGTGAACACGAAGGGCAGCCAGCCGATCAGCAGCCCGCCCGTGATGGTCAGGCCGAAGAGCACCCCCAGGATCGTGTGCCCGGCCGTCATGTTGGCAAAGAGCCGGACGGCCAGCGAGAGCGGGCGCGCCAACTGGCTCACCAGTTCGATCGGCATCATGAGCGGCAGCAGCCAGCCCGGCGTCCCCGGCGGGACCAGGATGCCCAGGAACTTGATGCCGTGCAGCGCGAAGCCGAGCACGATGCTCATCGCGTAGACGAAGATCGAGAAGGCCGCCGTGACGACGATCTGGCTCGTGACCGTGTAGGTCCCGGGGATCAGCCCCAGGAGGTTGCAGAAGAGGATGAAGATGAAGAGCGTCGCGATGAACGGGAAAAACTTCATCCCGTCCTTGCCCATCGTCTCGAGGATCATGTCGCGGATAAACCCGACGAAGATCTCCGCCACGCTTTGGAGCTTGGTCGGCACCAGCCGGCGCGACGTCGCGGCCCGGAACAGCAGGAACGTGACGAGGCCGACCACGACCCACATCATGATCACGGCCTTGTTGATGGAGATGTCCAGGCCGAACAGATTGATGGGGATGTAGTTATGCAGCTCGAACGGATGGAGCGGACTTTCTTCCACGAAATGCCTTTCCTATTTCGGCCAGTTCCGCGCCGTGCGCATCGCGTTGCGGATCCCCGCCATGACACCAATGACCAGCCCGATCACCATGCCCCAGGGCCCGGACTCAAACAGGTACGTGTCGGCCGCCCACCCGAGCCCGCCCCCGACAATCAGGGTCGCGAGCATCTCGGTCCCGATCCGGACCGCCTGCCCTAAGCCCGCATAAAACGGATCGTTCGAGGGCATCTTCGTGTACCGGTGGGCAACCGAACCCGGCGCGCATTCAAACAAACTCGACGGTGTAAAGTCAACCCTTCGACCCTGCTCAGGGTTGACGCTGAGCAGCGTCGAAGCGTCACGGTACGAGACGGCCGAAAGGACCGTTCCGAAAACGCGGCAAAGAAGGGTAAGAACGCCGGTCTTGTGGTACAACAGACCCATGCTCAAAATGGTCCGCCCGTCGAAGGCGCGCTTCCTCATGGCGGCGCAGCCGCAGCCGTTGATTCTCTCGGTCCCCCAGCCCGAGGCCGACGTCTTCGAGCTGTACCGACGGGTCGCCGCGCCCGGCCGCCCCTCGTTCCTGCTCGAAAGCGGCAAGGGCAGCGGCACGATCGCGCACTGGTCCTTCTTCGGCAGCGATCCGTACTTGGAACTATCCGGCAAGGGCCTGCGCTACGAGCTCCGCACCCGTGACGGCTCCACCGTCCACAAGGGTGATCCCTACAAGGCCCTCACGGACCTGCTCCGCGCCTCGCGGATGCCGCGGCCCGAGGAGGCGCCCCCGTTCATCGGCGGCGCCGTCGGCTATTTCGGCTACGATCTCGTGCGGCAGTTCGAGACGCTGCCCAATCTGGCGGCGGACGACCTGCGGCTGCCCGACCTGCTCTTCGCGTTCGTGGATTGCCTCGCCGCGCTGGACCACCAGGCGCGGATGCTGCACCTGGTCTACGCGCCGCCCCTCGAGCAGGCCCTGGGCCAGCCACGCGAGAAGCTCTACCACGAGGGCTGCGACCGCCTGTCCGAACTGCACGCGAAGCTGCTGGCGCGGCGCAAGGCGGACGCCGACAACCTGCACGTCGGCCACCTCACGGTCAAACCCGAACAGGCCCGTCCCGACTATGTCGAGCGCGCCAGGCAGGTCCAGGATTTCATCCGGTCCGGCGACATCTACCAGGCCAATCTCTCGCACCGCCTCACGATCGACCGCGATCCCGGCTGGCCGCTGGAGCATTTCCGCGAGCACGCGGGTGCGGCGCTCTACCACCGCGTGCGCGAGGTGAACCCCTCGCCCTTTGCCGGGCTCCTGGCCTTCGACAACATGACGCTGGTGAGTTCCTCGCCCGAGCGGCTGGTGCGCCTGGAGGGCCGCCGCGTGGATACCCGGCCCATCGCGGGCACGCGGCCGCGCGGCGCCACGCCCGCGGAAGACCGCCGCCTCGCGGAAGACCTCATCACCAACGCCAAGGAGCGGGCCGAGCACCTCATGCTCGTCGACCTGGAGCGCAACGACCTGGGCCGCGTGTGCAAGTACGGCTCGGTGCGTGCCGACGAATTGATGGTCGTCGAGCGCTACTCCCACGTCTCGCACATCGTCTCCAACGTCACGGGCGAGCTGCGCGACGGGCTGGACGGCTTCGACCTGATCAAGGCCGTGTTCCCCGGCGGCACCATCACCGGTGTCCCGAAAATCCGCTGCATGGAAATCCTCGAATCGCTGGAGCCGGTCCGGCGCGGCCCCTACACCGGCGCGATGGGCTACCTGAGCTGGAGCGGTGACCTCGACCTCAACATCATCATCCGCACCATGCTGCTGGTCGGCGGGCGCGGCTACCTCCAGGTCGGCGCCGGCATCGTCGCGGATTCCGACCCCGCCAGGGAATACGAGGAGACGCTCTACAAGGCGGAGGCCTTCTTCAAGGCGTTGGGGGAGGTGTGAAAGAAGTAATCAGTCATCAGTTATCAGTGTTTAGATTGGGAGAACGACCGCTTCGTTCCGGAAGTGGAATCCCACGACCCGCATCCCGTACACTGATCACTGACGACTGAAAACTGAGAACCGTATCCCCATGGACATCTTCCTCAACGACCGGTTCGTTCCGCGCGACCAGGCGCTCATCTCCGTCTTTGACCACGGGTTCCTCTACGGCGACGGCATCTACGAGACGTTGCGCGCCTACGGCGGCCGCATCTTCATGCTCGAGCGGCACCTGGCCCGGCTGCGGCGGTCGGCGACGCTGATCGGACTGGAGATTCCCATCCCCGAGAAAGACTGGCCCGGCCTGCTGGGCGACGCGCTCGCGCGCAACGGGCTGCACGAGGCCCAGCTCCGCATCACCGTCTCGCGCGGCCCGGGCGAGATCGGCCTGGACCCGGGCCTCTGCCCCACACCGACCGTGGTCATCATCGCCAAGCCGTTCCAGGCCTATCCCCCCCGCCTCTTCGCGGAAGGGGTCAGCCTGGTCACGGCCTCGGTGCGCCGCAACCTGGCCACGGCCCTGTCCCCGCAGATCAAGTCGCTGAATTTCCTGAACAACATCCTGGCGAAGCAGGAGGCCTCGAAGGCCGGCGCCTTCGACTCCGTCATGCTCAACGCCGAGGGCCGCGTGACCGAATGCACCACCAGCAACATCTTTTTCGTCCAGCACGGCACGCTCTGCACCCCCTCGGTGGCCTGCGGGATTCTGGATGGCATTACGCGCGAGGTGGTGCTGGCACTGGCGAAGGACCAGGGGATCAAGACCGAGGAGAGCGCCTACACCGCGGAGGCGCTGCGGCAGGCGGAGGAATGTTTCCTGACCAATACGACGATGGAGCTCATGCCGGTGCGGGACGTGGACCAGCACCTCGTCGGCCCCGGCAAGCCGGGTCCGCTGACCCTGGCACTGCACAAGCAGTTTCGTGCGAATCTTGAACGCTATCTCGCCTGAGCCGAGGCTACCTCTTTTTCTTCGTTCGTGACTTTTTCCTCTTCACGGTTCCCTTTCCATTGCCCAGCTGCACCCGGCTGTGCTGCGTCCGGGCCGGGCTTGCGGCTTTCCGGGCGTCGGCTCGGTAGTGCGCCCCGACGCTGTTGGTCCGCCACAGGGCCGCCAGGGCCACGCAGCGCGCCACCTGGACCATGTTTTTCACCTCCAGGTCGAGGCGCGACGCGAACGGACGGCTCACGAGCCGCTCCCAGCGCGTGAGTCTGCCCAGCGCGCCGCCCAGCGAATACCCCGTCCGCGCCAGGCCGACCTTGCCCCACATCACGCGGCGCAGCGAGCTGCGCAGCTTTTCGGCATCCTCCAGCCTGGCCAAGGGGCCTCCGTCCATCTCCTTCACCGACGGCAGCGGGCCGGCCGCCCCGCGCTCCCGCCTGGCATAGGCGACGGCAGCCAGGGCCGCGCGTCGGCCGAAGACCAGCCCCTCGAGCAGCGAGTTGCTGGCCAGACGGTTGGCCCCGTGCACGCCGCTGCAGGCCACCTCGCCCGCGGCGAACAGGCCCGGCAGGCTGGTCGCGCCGTGCACGTCGGTCCGCACGCCGCCCATCATGTAATGCGCGCTGGGCGAGACCGGGATCCATTCCTCGGTCATGTCGATGTCGTAATGCAGGCAGGTCGCATAGATCGTCGGGAACCGCCGCTTGATGAACGAGGCGCTCAGGTGCGTGGCGTCCAGGTAGACGTACCGGGACCGGATCGCCGCCATCTCGGACCAGATCGCCCGCGCGACGATATCGCGCGGGGCCAGCTCGCCGTCCGGGTGGTAGCGGTGCATGAACAGCTCGCCCTTGACGTTCCTAAGCCGCCCGCCCTCGCCGCGGATCGCCTCCGACAGCAGGAACGGCGGGCTGTTCGGCAGGTACAGCGCCGTCGGGTGAAACTGCACGAACTCCATGTCCTCGAGCAGGGCCCCGGCCCGGTAGGCCATCGCGATGCCGTCCCCGGTGGCGTTGGGCGGGTTCGTGGTGCGCGCGTACACCTGGCCCATGCCGCCCGTCGAGAGAATCACCGCGCGCGCGGGCACCACGAAGCGCGCGCCGGTCGCTTCGTCCAGCACGAGCGCGCCGCGGCAGCGGCCGCCGGAGACCGCCAGGTCCACCGTGAAATGATGGCCCAGCCGCTGGATCCGCTTCTGCCGGCGGGCCTGGGTGATCAGCGCGCGGACCATCTCGTTGCCGGTCGCGTCGCCGCGCGCGCGGAGAATGCGGCTGTGGCTGTGCGCCGCTTCGCGGGCGAACGCGAACTGGCTGCCGATCTTGTCGAAGCGGGCGCCCCAGGCGATCAGCTCCCGGATGCGGCGCGGCCCTTCCTCCACCAGCACACGCACCGCGTCGCGCCGGCAGAGGCCGTGGCCGGCCTTCAGCGTGTCCTTCAGGTGGAACGAGACGTCGTCCTCC
>JBFGRH010000071.1:0-9030 GCA_041563795.1 Nitrospiraceae bacterium
TGAGTCCGCGAAGGAATTTCCGAAGGATTCCGCCCGGCAAAGTCCGAAAGGGCCGTTCCGGGAGGCGCTGAAGCGGAAGGGTATGCCACCCCACCGACTCTTTACTCTGAGTGTTTCATACCGACGCTGGAGCAGGTCGCCCTTCGTCAGCCGCAGCACTGCTTAGACGTTGAAGCGGAAGTAGACGACGTCGCCTTCCTTGATCACGTAGTCCTTGCCTTCCAGCCGGAAGAGCCCCTTTTCCTTCACCTTGGCCTCGGACCCGCAGGCCAGGAGGTCATTATAATGGTAGACCTCGGCGCGGATGAACCCTCGTTCCATGTCCGAATGGATCTTGCCCGCCGCCTGCGGCGCCTTGGTCCCCTCCGGAATCGGCCAGGCCCGCGCCTCCTGCTCGCCGGCGGTGAAGAAGGTGGTGATCCTCAACAACTGGTACGCTTCGCGGGTCAGCCGCACGAGGCCGGATTCGCTGAGGCCCATGCCCTTGAGATAATCCACCCGTTCCTCTTCCGGGAGCGACGAGAGTTCCGCTTCGAGCTGTCCGCAAATCGTGACGACACGCGCGTTGCGTTTCTCCGCAAATTCCCGGACGGACTTGACCATCGCCTCGTCGGCGCCGGGGCCCTCCGATACGTTGGCGACAAACAGCACCGGCTTGGCCGCCAGCAGCTGGCATTCATTCAGCAGCACCCGCTCCTCCTGCGTGTAGGGGAGGTTGCCCAGCCATTCGCCCTTGTCGAGCAGCGCCATCAGACGCTGCACGAAGGCCAGTTCCACCGCCGCCTTCTTGTCGCCCGCGCGGACCTTCTTTTCCACCTTCTGCTTCCGGCGCTCCAACGTTTCCAGATCGGCCAGCATCAGCTCGGTTTCGATGACGCCGATGTCGCGGAGCGGGTCCACGCCTCCGCTGACATGCACGACGTCGGTCCCCTGGAAGCACCGCACGATATGCAGCAGGGCGTCCACCTCGCGGATGTGCCCGAGAAACTGGTTGCCGAGCCCCTCGCCCTTGCTGGCCCCCTCGACCAGCCCGGCGATGTCCCGGACTTCGAGCGTGGCCGGCGTGGTCTTTTTCGAGGCAAAAAGCTCCGTCAGCTTGGCCAGGCGCAGGTCCGGCACCGGCGCGATGCCCGTGTTGGGGTCCACCGTGGCAAAGGGGTAGTTGGCCGCCAGGGCCCCGCCGCCGGTCAAGGCGTTGAAGACGGTCGTCTTCCCGACGTTCGGCAGGCCGATCATGCCGCAACACAAGCCCATGGCTATTCCTGCGCCTCCGGTTCCCTGGTATGAAATCTATTCATGGCCGCATCCATGCCTTCGACGAGGACACATTCCAACGCGTCCGCGGCCCGATCCACGCTCGCGTCGATCACCGCGGCGTCTTCCCGGTCGAATGGCTGCAACACATACTCCGCGGCATCCGTCCCGGGGGCCGGACGTCCGATGCCGATTTTCAACCGGCAAAACTGATCGGTGCCCAGCATGTCCATGATGGAGGCCACGCCGTTATGGCCGCCGGCTCCCCCGTATCGCTTGAGGCGCAGCCGCCCCGGTTCCATGTCGAGATCGTCATGGACGACCGTCAGGTCCTGGGGTCCGCATCCCAGCCGAGCCAGCAGTTCCGCAACCGCTGTTCCCGAGTGATTCATCCAGGTGCTTGGAATCGCGAGGGCAATTTCAACCGGCCCGTTGGACGGACCGACCCGCCCCGTGCCCATGCGGGCCGATCCGACCGTCCTGAGTGGGATGGACCATCGTGCCGAGGCCCGCTCGAGGACGCGGACGCCGACATTGTGGCGGGTATGTGCGTATCGGTCGCCGGGATTGCCGAGTCCGACAATGACTCGCAAGGCTATTTCTTCTTTTCTTCCTTCTTCTCCGCCTTGGGAGCCGCTGCCTTGGGGGCCGCTTCCTTGGCCCCTTCCTTGCCCTTCTCAGCCGTGGCGGTCGCGCCGGGCGCCCCGGGCTTGGCCTCGCCGGCAGGCGCGGCGCCGGCCACTCCTTCGGCACCCTCCGCCGCTTCCTTGCCCTTGGCGATGACCTCCGGTTCCTTGCCCTCGCCGGTCGTCGCCGCGCTGGTCAGCAGGGCTTCGAGCTTGGCTTCGGACATCGGGACGGCCACGCTGACGACCATTTGATCCGGGTCATCCAGAAACCGCACGCCGGTAATCGGCGTGAGTTCCCGGACGTGAATCCCCTCCCCGATCATCAACGCCGACGCATCCACGGGGATCGAGTCCGGCAGCGCCGACGGCAGGCATTCGACGTGAATGTCGCGCGTATTGTGCTGGAGAATGCCGCCCTCCTTCACCCCGGCCGGCTGGCTGCCGATCACGTTCACCGGCACCTTCACCCGGATGGCCTTGTTCATCAGCACTTCGAACAGGTCGGCGTGGAGAATGTCCCCGGTGACGGGATCCAGTTGATAGTCCCTGATCATCGCGATCCGGGTGGCCTTGGACGACGCGCCCTCGATTTTCACGGTGATCAAGGCCGTGCTGGCCGCGTGCGCGCGCAGGATCTCCAGCACGTCCTCCGGGTCCAGCGTCAGGCACACGCATTCCCCCTGCCCGTAGAGCACGGCCGGCACGCGGCCCCTGCGACGCAACTGGCGCGCGGCTCCCTTGCCCGAGGTGGTTCTGATTTCAGCTTCCAGATCGAATTTCATTTTTCTTCCCCCTAAACAAGCGAATAGCGAATAGCAAACAGCCGATCGTCCCAACTCCTGAGCTGCCAGCTGCAAGCTACCCGCTATTAGCTATGAGCCCTTCGCTTTCAACTATGCAAATAGTGAACTGACCGATTCTTCCCCGTGAATCCGTTTAATCGCCTCGCCCAGCAGCGGCGCGACGGACAGGACGCGCAGCTTGGGACACTGCTGGTCCTTGCCGTTGAGCGGGATCGTATTGGTCACGACGACCTCGGTCAACGGCGATCCCTGCAGACGCTCCAGGGCAGGCCCCGACAGCACCGCGTGGACGCAGCCGGCCCAGATCGACTTCGCGCCCTTCTCGAAACAGGCCCGCGCGCCCTGCACGATCGTGCCCGCCGTATCGACCATGTCGTCCAGCAGAATCGCGTGCTTG
This sequence comes from Nitrospiraceae bacterium, assembly GCA_041563795.1. Lineage (GTDB taxonomy): Bacteria > Nitrospirota > Nitrospiria > Nitrospirales > Nitrospiraceae > 2-02-FULL-62-14. Next base: position 3,084 of record JBFGRH010000071.1, read on the forward strand.
CCCTCGACGTCGCCGATGATATTCATGACTTGCGCGTTGTTCGGCCCCTCGCGCCGCTTGTCGATGATCGCCAGGTTCGCCTGCAACCGCTTGGCGAAGGCCCGGGCCCGCTCCACGCCGCCGGCGTCCGGCGAGACGATCACCACGTCCTTGAGCTCCTTCGCAAACCGCTTGTTGACGTACTCGAGCAAGACCGGCAGCGCGTACAGATGATCCACCGGGATGTTGAAAAACCCCTGGATCTGTCCCGCGTGCAAGTCCATCGTCAGCACCCGGTCGGCGCCGGCGGTCGTCACCAGGTCCGCCACCAGCTTGGCGGTGATCGGCACCCGCGGCTGGTCCTTGCGGTCCTGCCTGCCGTAGCCGAAATACGGGATCACGGCCGTGATGCGGGAGGCTGACGAACGCTTCAAGGCATCGATCATGATGAGCAGTTCCATGATCGACGTGTTGACCGGCGCACAGCATGACTGCACGACAAACACGTCCGCGCCGCGAACGTTTTCCTCGAGCTTGATGCGGATTTCCCCGTCGCTAAAGGACGTGACCGTCGCCGCGCCCATGCCGATGCCGAGGCACCCGCAAATTTCCTTGGCCAGGGCGGGATTCGCGTTGCCCGAAAAGAGCTTGAGTGCTTTCTCCATTTCCTCCTCCGACAACGAATACACGCCCGGTGAACATTGAAATGTAACGGAAAATCCGTAAAATTGTCAACCGACAGGCGCGGGACGTGGAGCGCCGCCGGCTTCGCAGGACAGCGGGGCGGACGAGGCGGGAACGGCGAAGACGCGCCAGCCCTCCGTCCCGCCGAGCGCCTCCTGCGCGCGGCGCGCCGTGGTCTCATCGTTGAACACCCCGAACACCGTGGCGCCGCTTCCGGACAGCAGGGCCGCTTCCGCGCCGGCTGCGATCAATCGCCGCTTGATCTGCCCCAGCGCGCCATGCGTCGGCACCAGGGCCGTGTCGAAGTCGTTTTCCATCACCCCCACGATCTGCTCCCAGGACACCGACCCGTCGCGTTCGATCCGGCGCAGGGCCTCCGACAGCGGCGGCACGCCGGACCGCCCAGACGACAACTGGTCGTAGGCCCAGCGCGTTTCGATCGGGAACCCCGGATTGACCAGGACCACCCACCGCGTGCCCGTCACGGACAGGCTCGCGACCTCCTCGCCCCGCCCCCGGACCAGCGCACTGGGCGCGAAGAGGAAAAACGGCACGTCGCTGCCCAGCGGCGCACCGACGCTCACCATCATGTCGCGCGACCAGCCCAATCCCAGCAACGCATTCAAGGCGAGGATCGTGGCCGCCGCGTCACTGCTCCCGCCGCCCAGTCCGGCCGACACCGGAATGCGCTTGATCAGATGGATCTCCACGCCAGGCGGCCGGGCTTCCCCGAGGCCGGCGCGCGCGAGCACCGCCGCGGCGGCGCGTACGATCAGGTTGCGTCCGTCGGTCGGCATGCCCGCTTCGTCGCACTGCAGCCGGATCCCGGCGCGGGACGAGAGTCCGACGTACAGCTCGTCTTCCAGCCTCACCGTCTGCATCACGGACCACAGGTTGTGGTACCCGTCGGGACGGCGATCCAGCACGCGGAGCACCCGGTTGACCTTGGCCGGGGCGTTAATCCGTACCGTTCGATCGCTTCCCATCGCCCTCCCCGTCGTCTTCCAGGCCTCTCGTAATGGCGAATTTGCTCAGGCGATACCGGAACGACCGGGCATCGAGCTGCAGGAGTTTGGCCGCCTTCTTCTTGACCCACCGGGCACGCTCGAGCGCCTTGAGCAGCAGGTCCTTTTCGATCGAATTGATGAGCCGCTCCAGGTCGAGCCCTTCCGGCGGCAGGTCCGAGGCGTAGGCGGATTTCGCCGCGGCCGCCGGCCGGTGCAGCCACTTCGCCACATCCTCTTCCGTGATCTTCGCGCCGCCGCCGAAGGCCACCGCCCGTTCGATCAGGTTTTCCAGCTCCCGCACGTTGCCCTTCCATTCGTGGGCGGCCATGAGTTTCAGGGCTTCGGGCGAGAGCGTGGGCGCAGGGGTCCCGCCGGTGCGGGCGAATTTCTCGAGGAAATGCTGCGCCAGCAGGGGAATATCCTCGGGACGCTGCCGGAGCGGCGGCAGCGTGATCGGGATGACATCCAGGCGATAGTAGAGGTCCTCGCGGAACGCGCCCTCGGCCACGGCCTTTTCCAGGTCCCGATTCGTGGCGGCAATCACCCGCACGTCGATCTTCACATCCTGCGTCCCCCCGACGCGCCGGAACTCCCTTTCTTGTAGCACCCGCAACAGCTTGACCTGGGTCGCCGGCGTCGTTTCGCCGATTTCATCGAGGAAGATGCTGCCGCCGTTGGCCACCTCGAACAGGCCGGCCTTGTTGGTGGCCGCGCCGGTGAACGCCCCCTTCATGTAGCCGAACAGTTCGCTTTCCAGGAGCGTCTCCGGAAGGGCGCTGCAATTCACCGGCACAAACGGATTCCGCGCCCGCGCGCTGTTGGCATGGATCGCCCGGGCGACCAGTTCCTTGCCGGTCCCGCTTTCCCCGCAGATCAGAACGTTGCTCTTGGTGTCCGCCACCTTCTGGATGACATCCAGCACCTTTTGCATCGCCTCGCTTTTTCCGATCAACGTGGCCTGCGACGTCTTGGCGGCCACCTCGCGCTTGAGGAGCGTGTTTTCCGCGGACAGCCGGCGGCTGCCCAGGGCGTTCCTGATCTTGAGCTGGACCTCGTCGACTTGAAACGGCTTGGGGAGGTAATCGTAGGCCCCGAGCTTCATCGCCTCCACCGCCGATTCGGTCGAGGCGTAGGCCGTAATGATCAGCACCACGGAGTCCGGCGACGTGTCCTTCACCGCCTTGAGCACATCCAGGCCGCCCGCCTTCGGCATCTTGAGGTCGGTGATGACCAGGTCGAAGAGTTCCTTTTCGATCAGGGCGATGGCTTCCTCTCCATCATTGGCGATGCTGATGTCATACCCGGCCCGCTTGAGCATGATGCTCAACACGTCCCGCATGCTGCGTTCATCGTCGACAATCAGGATTTTTTCCATGGCTCCCGACCCTCATGCCACAACCGGGGACCGGATCCGGGCTCGACCGGCAGGCACACCGCGAACCGCGCCCCCTTGCCCTCTTCGCTCTCGACCCGGATCCATCCGCCATGCTGGTCCACGATCCGCTGCGCCGTGGCCAGGCCGAGACCGGAGCCGTGCTGCTTGGTCGTAAAGAAGGGAAAGAAGATCTTGTTCAGGTCCGCGGGCTTGATGCCGATGCCCGTATCCTCCAGCAACACCTCCACGACGTCGCCGCTCCGCTTGCCGGAGATCACCCGGCGGCATATGGTGGAGATGGTCAGGGTTCCTCCCGAGGGCATGGCCTGCAGGGCATTGGACGCCAGGTTCCAGAAAACCTGCTTCATCTTGTCCGGGTCCGCCTGGACCACGGGAAGCGTCCCGTCATGGCGCACCGTCACCTGCTGCGAGGCCTGCAACTGGCCATCGTGTCTGATCAAGGCGGCCGTGTCGTTCACGAGTTCACGCAGATCGCACTCTTTCAGGTTCAGGTCGGGCGGACGCGAATAGCGTAAAAACTCGGTCACGATCGTATTGAGCCGCGTGGCTTCCCGCGTGGCAATGTCCATCAGGCGGACGTTTTCCGCGTCGAGCGTGGGCTCCTTGCGGAGCATTTGCAGCGCGCCGGCCATCCCGCCCAGGGGATTCCTGATTTCGTGCGCCATGCCCGCCGACATCTCGCCGATCCTCGCAAACCACTCGCGGCGGCGCATTTCCTCCTCAAGATCACGCACCTGCGTCAGGTCCTTGAAGACCCCGACCAGCCCGACATGGGCTCCGCCCTCCGTCAGGTGCGACAACGTCATGCCCAGCACCAGGCGGCTGCCGTCGGCCCGCACGCACGCCACCTCGAAGCTGGCCGGCATCTCGAGCGCCACGTGGTCGCGTCGGTCGTCAAACACCTCCCACCAGGGCCGATGCAGGACCGCCTCGAGCGCATACCCGGTCATGTCCAGGGCGGCGCGGTTGAGCCACGTCAGGCGCCCCCCCGCATCCGTCGTGAACACGCCGCTGGGAATGCTCTCGACCACGTTCTCGTGAAAGACCTGAAGCCGGCTCAGCCCCTGCTCGGTTTCCACCCGCGACTGGTCGGCCCGCTTGAGCTGCTCGGCCAGCGTGCCGCTGAGAAAGCCCACGGCCAGGACCGCCAGGGAATGGACGCCGTAGGCCTGCAACGTCTGCGCCCTCGACAGCCCGCTGGGCTGCAGCCACTCCACGATCGACCTCAGCTCGTACAGCTGCACGTTCGTCACGATGCCGAACAGGATCGCGGAGACCCCCGCCGTGGCCAGCCCTCCCCGGCGCTGCAGGATCAGGCTGGCGAAGCTGACCGTGATGACGTAGAGCGTCGTAAACGGGCTGCTGATGCCCTCGGTCCTGGCCACCAGGAACGTCTCCAGCAGCAGGTCCACGCCGATCTGCACATAGGCAAAATGCCGCAGCGCCAGCGGTGTGGACAGATGCCGGAGGGTCACGGCATAGATGATCGTAATCGCGTAGGTAAAGACGATCAGCGCGTAGTAGGCGAAGACGAGTTCGTTCTTGGCGATTTGGAAGGTGATGGACAGGCCGAGCAGCAGGGTGACCACGACCACCCGGAAGGCCATCAACCACTTCAGCCGGACCTTGATTTCGTCCATGCACGCCCGCCTACGCGAGAAAGAAGCAAGGGTGGAGGAACTGCGGGCGACTGACGCCGACGGGCGGCCGGCGCCGGGGAATTCCCCGGCGCGGGCCCGTCGCGCACGTCCGTCAGCCCATGGCGCTGGCCATCTTGAAGATCGGCAGGTACATGGCGATGACGACGAACCCGATGATCGGACCGAGCACCATCATGATCGCCGGCTCCATCGCCGCCGTCAGGGCTTCCACGGCTGCATCGACCTCATCATCGTAAAAGTCGGCGATCTTGGCCAACATGGCGTCCAGCGCGCCGGTGGCTTCCCCGACGGCGATCATCTGGGTGACCATGCTGGGGAAGACGCCGCTTTTCGCCAGCGGCTCCGACACGGTTTTTCCTTCGCTGATGCTCGAACGCGCGCTCATGATCGCCTGCTCCACGATCTTGTTGCCGGACGTCTTGGCCACGATGATGAGCCCTTCGAGAATCGGCACGCCGCTCGCGATCAGTGTGCCGAGGGTCCGGGAGAATCTCGCCACCGCGGCTTTCCGGATCAGATCCCCCATCAGAGGCATCTTGAGCGCGAGCGCATCGATCTGCACGTTACCCTTCGGGGTGGCGTAATACCACTTGAACAACCGCAGGAAGCCGTACATCCCGCCGAAGATGATGTACCAGTAGTCCTGCATGAAGTTGCTGAGATTGATCACGAGCTCGGTGGGCCACGGCAATCCCGTCTTGCCGCCGGACAAGTCGGCGAACATCTTGGCAAAGGTCGGGATCACGAAAATCAGCAAGGCCGAGATCACGACCACCGCGACGATGATGATGGCCGCAGGGTAGATCGTGGCCCGTTTGATCTGGCCTTTCAGCTTGATCGCCTTTTCCATGTGCGCGGCCAGACGCTGGAGGATCGTATCCAGCAACCCGCCGGCCTCGCCCGCGGCCACCATGTTGGTATACAACTCGTCGAAAATCTTGGGGTGTTTCTTGAGCGAATCGGCGAACGTGCTCCCCCCCTCCACCGAGAGCTTGATCTCGCTGATCGCCTTCCCGAACGTCTTGTTTTCCATGGTGATGGACGTGGCCAGAATATCGAGGCACTGGATCAGGGGCAGGCCCGAATTGATCATCGTGGCAAACTGGCGGGTAAATACCACAATGTCCTTGTCGGACACCGTGCTGCCGCCGAAACTGATCTCGATCTTCTTCCAATCCATCTTTTCCTGGACGGTGACTCCCACGATGCCCTGCCCGGCA
>JBFGRH010000072.1:0-8970 GCA_041563795.1 Nitrospiraceae bacterium
CGAAGGGCGTGGAGTACGGTCCGATCGTGGCCGGCCACGACCGCGTGCCGTTGCTGCGGGATGCGGACGGCCAGGTGCTGTCCCTGCCGCCGGTGATCAACAGCCGGGAGATCGGCGAAGTCCGCATCGGCGACGCCGACCTGTTCGTGGAAGTGACCGGAACCGACCTGCTCATGGTCGTCCTGACGCTCAACATCCTGGCCGCCAACCTGGCCGACCGCGGCGCCGCGATCGAACCGGTCGAGATCGTCTATCCCTCGGCCACGGCCTTGGGGAAAACCGTGCGGACGCCGCTGGATTTCGCGGACCCCCGTCCCATCCCCGTGAAAACCTTCGAGGCCGCGCTGGGACAGTCGTTCGGCGCCACGGCCATCGCGCGCGCGCTGACGGCCTACGGCTACCGCGTCAAGCCGTCCCGCGGAGCGGTCATCGTCACGCTGCCGCCGTACCGGAACGACCTGATGCACGCGGTGGATGCCATCGAGGATGTCGCGATCAGCCGGGGCTACGGCCAGTTTACGGCGGTCATGCCCTCCCAGTTTACGGTGGGCGGCCTTTCGCGGGTGGAGCAGGTGTCGGACCGGGTCCGGGACCTGATGATCGGGCTTGGCTTTCAGGAAATCATTTCGAACATCCTGGCGTCCCGACAGGACCTGTGCGACCGCATGCGTCTGGGCCGCACCCCGTGGAGCCGGCTCGTCGAGGTCGACAATGCCATGTCGCAGAGCTTCTCCTGCCTGCGGCAGTGGATCACGCCGTCGCTGCTGCGCGTCGAATCGGCGTCGACGCGCGTGTTCTATCCGCACCGGGTGTTCGAGGTCGGCGAGATTGCCGTCCCCGACCCGACCGATGCGCAGGGCGCGCGCACGGTGATGGCCCTGGGCGGGCTGATCGCCCACGCCGGCGCGCACTTCTCCGAGGTGCACTCCTGCCTGGACCTGCTGCTGTTTTACCTGGATTACCCCTATACGCTGGAACCGGTGGCGCATCCGTCGTTCCTGGAGGGGCGGGCCGGACGGATCCTGATGGACGGACGGCCGGTCGGACTGATCGGGGAGCTGCACCCGGAAGTGCTGGAGCACTGGCAAATCGGAATGCCCTGCGTGGTCTTCGAGCTGGAAGTGGATTCGCTGGCGGGCAAAACGAAGGACTGAGCGCTGAGGACTGAGCCCTTTTTCAAGCGCCTCAGTCCTCAGTCCTCGTTGCTGAACTACGCCGTCGTGGCCTGCTTGGCCATCGCGGCCAGCTTGTCAAACCCCGCCGGATCGTGGATGGCCATCTCCGAGAGCACCTTCCGGTCCAGCGTCACATTCGCCTTCTTGAGCGCGTTGATGAACTTGCTGTAGGTGAGCCCGTGCTGGCGCACCGCCGCGTTGATCCGCGCCACCCAGAGGCTGCGAAAATCGCGCTTCCGCAGCCGGCGGCCGGTGTAGGCATAGGCCTGGCCCTTGTCCACCGACTCGGTCGCCGTGCGAAACAGCCTGCCCTTGGCGCCATACTGGCCCTTCGCCAGCTTGAGCCGTTTCTTGTGTCGCCGCCTGGTTTTAAACCCGCCTTTTGCGCGTGGCATGTCTTCTCCTTCGTTAGCTGATCATCGACGGCTGCCCGCAGGAAGCCCGGGAGCCACCCGCCGCAAGCCGCCTCGGTTAGTTATTCGGTTAGTTATACGGCGTGAGCCGTTTGACCGCCATGGTCATGGACCGGTCCACGATGACGGTGCCCGACAGCCGCCGCTTGCGGTTGCTGGCCTTGCTGGTCAGCAGGTGCCGCCGACCGGCCTTCCGTCTCGAGATCTTCCCGCTGCCCGTCCGCTGAAACCGTTTCTTCGTCCCGCTGTGCGTTTTGATTTTCGGCATTGCCCTCGTCCTTTCTCGTGTCGTTCAACTCTTGGGCGCGACCACCATGATCAGGTTCCGGCCCTCCATGCGGGGCGCGTACTCGATCGTGCCCACCGGTGTCAGTTCCGCGATCACGTTGCTCATGACCGCCCGGCCCATTTCCTGATTGGCCATCTCGCGTCCCCGGAAGGTCAGGGTGACCTTCGTCTTGTTGCCGTCGGCCAGGAATCCCTTGATCTGCCGGATCTTGATCTCCAGGTCATGCTTGTCCGTCCTCGGCCGCAGCTTGATTTCCTTGACGCTGGTCGATTTCTGATGCCGTCGGCTCTGGTGCTCCTTCTTTTGGAGCTCATACTTGTACTTCCCGTAATCCATGATCCGGCACACGGGCGGTTGGGAGGTCGGCGCCACCTCCACCAGATCGTAGCCGGCTTCCTGGGCTCTGCGGAACGCATCCGGGGTCGGCATGATGCCCAACTGTTCTCCTTCCGGCCCGATCACGCGGATCTGCGGAATCCGAATCTCACGATTCACTCTCAATTTAACGATACGCCACCTCTGGGTTTCAGGTTAATAACCACCCGGATTACTCGAACACCGCCTGGACGGTGTCCTTCCGCAGCAACTCCATGACCGCCGGCACCGGCATGCTGCCCAGCTCCGCCTTGCTCCGCCCGCGCACCGAGACCGTCTCGCCCTGCATTTCACGATCCCCGACGACCAGCATGAACGGGATCTTGGCCTTCTCCGCCTCCCGGATTTTGAACCCAATCTTTTCGTTCCGCAAGTCGGCCTCGGCCCGGAATCCGGCCGCACGCAACCGCGACGCCACCGTCTCCGCGTAGGCCTGCTGCTTGTCGGTAATGGACAGGACGACCGCCTGCACCGGCGCCAGCCACGTGGGAAACGCCCCCGCATAATGCTCGACCAGGATCCCGAAAAACCGCTCGATCGAGCCCATCAGCGCCCGATGGATCATGATCGGCCGGTGCGGCTTGCCGTCTTCGCCGGTATAGGCCAGGTCGAACCGCTCCGGGTTGTTGAAATCCACCTGGATGGTCGAACACTGCCAGGACCGCCCCAGCATGTCCTTGATCTTGATGTCGATCTTGGGCCCGTAGAACACGCCTTCGCCCGGGTCGACCTCGTAGGCCACCCCGCGGCTCTTGAGCGCCGCCTCCAGCGCACTCGTGGCCTGGGCCCAGTTCTCGGCCGAGCCCACGGCTTTTTCCGGCCTGGTCGAGACATACACCTCGAACTCGGAGAATCCGAACGTGCGCAGGATGAAGAAGGTGAAGTCCAGCACGCGGCTGACTTCGGGCTCGATCTGGTCCGGCCGGCAGAACAGGTGCGCATCGTCCTGCGTAAACCCGCGCACGCGCAGGAGGCCGTGGAGCACGCCGGTGCGCTCGTACCGGTACACGGTGCCGAGCTCGCCGTAGCGGATGGGCAGGTCGCGGTAGCTGCGCAGGTGGGACTTGTAGATCATGATGTGGAAGGGACAGTTCATCGGCTTGAGCTGGTACTCGCTGTTTTCCACCTTCATGGTGGCGAACATGTTGTCCCGGTAGTAGTCCACGTGGCCGCTGGTCTTCCACAGGTCCAGACGCGCGACGTGCGGCGAGTAGACCAGCTCGTAGCCCGCCTTCAGATGCTGCTCGCGCCAGAAATTTTCGATCAGGAGCCGGACCAGCGCGCCTTTCGGATGCCAGAGGACCAACCCGGGACCGATCTCGTCCTGGATGGTGATGAGGTCGAGTTCCTTCCCCAGCTTGCGATGGTCGCGGCGCTTGATCTCCTCCAGCTTGTCCAGGTGCGCCTTGAGCGCGTCCTTCGTCGGGAACGACGTGCCGTAGATCCGCTGCAGCATCGGGTTGCGTTCGTCGCCGCGCCAGTAGGCCCCGGCGCTGGACAGCAGCTTGAACGCCCCGACGTAGCCCGTGCTCGGCAGGTGCGGCCCCTCGCAGACATCGATAAAGTCACCCTGCCGGTAGAGCGAGATCACCGGGTCCTGAATCATCGTCTCGATGATCTCCGCCTTGTAGGATTCGCCCCGGTCCTTGCTGAGCCGGACCGCCTCGGCGCGCGGCATTTCCATCCGTGCGATGGGCAGGTTGCGTTTGATGATTTCCAGCGCGCGGGCCTCGATCTTTTCCAAATCATCCGGCGTGAACGGACGGTCGAACGCGAAGTCGTAGTAAAACCCCTCGTCGATCGCCGGGCCGATTGTCATCTGGGCGGAGGGATACAGCTCCTTCACGGCCTGGGCCATGATATGGGTGCTGGTGTGGTGGTACACGTCCTTCCCGTCCGCCGAATCGAACGTGATCGGTTCCAGCTTGGCGTCAGCCGTCAGCACGGTGGACAAATCCCTCGGAACCCCGTCGATCTTGACGGCGAGGATGTCCTTTTTCAAAGACTTGCCCCCCAGCGCCTCCGCAGCCGTGCTGCCGGGCTGGACCGGCTTCCGGGTCCCGTCCGGAAGGGTCACCTGAATATTGTCTGCTGCCATGTTCGTTTCCACAAAAAAGAAAAGGCATCGGCGGTCGATGCCTTGCGGAATGGTAGGCGCGGACGGTCTTGAACCGTCGACCTCTACCGTGTCAAGGTAGCGCTCTCCCCCTGAGCTACGCGCCTATCGTCCGCGGTCATGCTAATCCAGCCCTGTTCGGGTTGTCAAGGATGGCAACAGGCTAAGATCGCGGAAATAATGAAGAGTTTTCCAATGCCGGAGAAAAGCGGATGGCATTCCGTCAAGCGGAGCCGGCGCCGGCCATCTTGTGTCGTTTGACCGGAATCCTGAACTCGGTGATTTTTTTTCGCAGGGTATTCCGGTTCATCCCCAGGAGCTGCGCAGCCTGGATCTGGTTGCCGTTGGTTTCCTTCAGCGCATGCGCGATCAGGGGACGTTCGACCGCCGAAATCAGCATGGGATGGAGGTCGCGCGCGGAGCCGTTGCGCATCCCCTTGACGAATTCGCCCAGCTTGGATTCGATGATCTCCTCGAGCCCGACGTTGTGCCGCGCGCGCGTCAGCAACCGCCCCGGCCCGCTCATCATGGCCTGCAGAATCTCCGCCGAACGGACCAGCGCGCCGCGCGACCCCATCACAATCATGGCGCGCGAGGGCTCCACCAGCCGCGACATCTCGGCAAATTCCTGGACGGCGCCGCGCCGGGCCTCGATCAGGACGGCGTCAAACCCCCGCTTCAGCGTGGCCCGCGGGATGGCGGCAACATCTCTGGCCACGGTGAGCGTGAGCCCCTCGAATGTGCGTTGGAGCTTGTCGTGGAGTTCCTGGTCGCTGCCGAGCAGGAGCACGCTGAAGGCTAACGATCGCATGCGCGTGTGGGTTCCCGAAACGAAGGTGCGGAGTATCCTCCAAGGTTCCACGCTTGTCAATTGCGCGGCGAATGAACCAGTGGGGTCTGCAACCCCAATGCCATGCCTTTCACACCACCTGTCGGGAGTTGTTCAGACAACCCACTATTTTTGGTGTCCGCGCGGAGAAGAAAATATTTTTTCTGAAGGCACCTGGTGGCATCTCCCTGCAGTTTCTCGGCCGGCACGCCATCCGACTCTCTTCTCCCGTGGCGATTCCACTGTCCTCACCTAAACCTCCCGTGAACTCCCGGCCGGACCGAGAAGTCCCGGGAAAGCCAGGCAGGCCCCAACCATATAAGCGAGCCAATTGGGCTCCCGTTTCCCGGGCTGGTTTAAACCATGCAAGCCTTGACAGGCGGACGATGAAATCTGTATAACATCCATACATTATTTATTTCCTATCGGAATAGTAGGAAATCAATGAAAGTATCATTAAAAGCCACCTACGGGATCATGGCGGCCTTGGACCTGGCTTTCCAAAATGGAGCGGCACCGGTCCAGGCCAGAGCGATCGCAAAACGGCAGGCCATTCCGCTCCGGTTCCTCGAGCAGGTCCTGCACGGGATGAAGAACGCCGGGATTGTCGACAGTGTGCGAGGGGCCCTCGGCGGCTATACGCTCGGCAAGAGCCCGGCGGACATTTCCCTGGCGGAGATCGTCGAAGCGCTCGACGGCCCCCTGTCCCCCGGCACGCCGCGAGGGTCCGCGGCGCGGCGGCTCCGCGGCCAGTTGAAACCCGATGTCCTGCTGGCGAACGTCTGGGAACGGGTGCATCAGGCCGAACTGGGCGTGCTCGGCACCGTGACCCTGAAAGACCTGGCCGAACGCCAGCAGCAGCTCGAGCAGGAACGGGCACCGATGTACCACATCTAAGAGGCCGATCATGACTCCGCCAAACGTCACCCATCCGATTGAGATCAAGACCACGCCGATTCCCCGGCACATCCTCGAGGAGATCGAGGTGTTCGAGGAGGAGGCGCGGAAAATGCTGGCCGGCGACGTGTCGGTCGACATCTTCAAGCCGTTCCGCCTGCAACACGGCATCTACGGCCAGCGCCAGCCCGGCGTGAACATGGTCCGCATCAAGATTCCCTTCGGCGGGCTCACCGCCAACCAGTTGCGCCGCATCGGCGAGCTGGCCGACGCCTATGCCACCGGGGTCGGGCACGTCACGACGCGGCAGGACATCCAGCTCCACTTCGCCCCCTTGAAGGATGTCGGGACCATCATGCGCGGCCTGGCCGAGGTGGACCTGACCACCCGCGAGGCCTGCGCCAACACCGTGCGGAACGTGACCGCGTGCCACCTCGCCGGCATCTGCCAGGGCGAAATCTTCGACGTGACGCCCTACGCCAAGACCGTCGCGTTGCACTTGCTGCGCAATCCGCTGAATCAGAGCCTGCCGCGCAAGTTCAAGATCGCCTTCTCCGGCTGCCGTCACGACTGCGCGCTCACGCCGATCCACGATATCGGCCTGCTCGCCGCCAGGCGCGACGACGGGGTGATCGGCTTCCGCATGGTGGTGGGCGGCGGGCTGGGCTCGGCCCCGCGCATCGCCCAGGTCTTGCGCGAGTTCGTGCCGATGAACGAATTGATCCCGACGATCGAGGCCGTCCTCAAGGTGTTCGACACACTCGGCAACCGCAAGAACCGCCACAAGGCGCGGATGAAGTTCGTCGTCGAGAAGCTGGGCTTCGAGGAGTTCACGCGGCGCTGGGAGGAGGCCTACGCGGGGATGGGCTACGCGCGGCCCGACCATGCCCCGATCAAGCTGCTGACGCACCAGGACGACCCGGTCCCCCTCATCATGCCCGCACCGGCAAAGCCGAACGGCGGCAACGGATCCGGGAACGGGCAGGGGTCCATCGGCCACGAGACCCCCCTCCAGATGTGGACCAGGACGAATGTCGTGCCGCAAAAGCAGCCCGGCTATGTCGCGGTCGTGATCAAGCTCCCGATGGGCGACCTCACGTCGCAACAGATGTTCATGGTCGCCGACCTGGCCGAGCGTTACTCCAACGGCAATCTCAGGACCACGATCAACCAGAACCTGATCGTCCGCTGGGTGCCGCAGGACAAGGTCCAGGAGTTCTACGACGGTCTCGTCGCGGCGTCGCTGGCCGACCCCGGCGCGGAGCTGGTCGAGGACATCATCGCCTGCCCCGGCACCGATACGTGCGGACTGGGCATCACCTCGTCCAAAGGGGTGGCGCGTGCGATGGCGGAGGTGTTCCCTCCGGGCCGCGTGCCGGAGGACCTGAAGGACGTGAGCGTCAAGATCAGCGGCTGCCACAACTCCTGCGCGCAGCACCATATCGCGACGATCGGCCTCCACGGAGTGGGCAAGCGCATGGGCGAACGCGTGGCGCCCTACTACGAGTTGCATCTCGGCGGGAGGGTCAACGGCACGGCCAAGATCGGACAGATGACGGTCAAGCTCCCGGCGCGGCGAGTCCCGGAGGCCATCTCGCATCTGGTCGAGGTCTACCGACGCGACCGCAAGCCCGGCGAGAGCCTGCCCGCTTTCATCGACCGCACGGGCAAGGCCGCGCTGAAAGAGGAGCTGATCCCCTACACGATCGCGCCGACGTTCGAGGAGGATCCCGCCTTCTATTACGATTGGGAGGGCGACGCGCCCTTCATCACCGAGGACCTCGGCCCGGGCGAGTGCGCCGGCGGCGCCCTGGAGATGATGGGCGACCGGATCCTCGAGGCGGAGCAGGAGGTCTACCAGGGCAGGCTGCTGCTGGAGAAGCATCAATATTCCGTCTCCGTGAACAAGGCCTATCGCGCGGTCCTGGCGGCGGCGAAGGCCTTGCTGGTCACCGAGGGGCTCGATCCCTCCACGGACTCGGACACGTTCAACGAGTTCGAGCAGCGCCTCGCCGTCAAGGGCGTGGTGCCCGCCTCGTACCGCGACCTCTCCGCGCAGTTCGGCGACCTGGGCCCGAAGGACACGACGCAGGCGTTTGCGCAGGCCAAGATGGACTTCGCACGCGGGTTCGTCCAGGTTTGCAAGACCGCGATCGACGAAGTCGGCAAGGACCTCAAGTTGAAGTCCGCCGAACCGGCCGCCGAGGCGGCGAAGCCGGCGCCGGCGTCCTCGGCAAAACCGGCCGCCGCACAGTCGACGACCGGGGCGCCCGTGTACGACCTGCGCGGGGTGGCCTGCCCGCTGAACTACGTGAAGACCAAGCTGAAGCTCGAAATGATGGACGCGGGCGAACAGCTGGAGGTCTGGCTGGACGCAGGCGAGCCGATCAAGAACGTGCCGATGAGCCTCCGGAACGACGGGCACAAGATTCTGCTGGAAGAACCGCTGGAGGCGGAGAAGGCCCACTTCAAAGTGCTCGTGGAAAAGGTGGAAGGATAAGGACCGTGACGACCGAGGTTCGACAGAAGGGCCGGCCGACGGATGAGTCGCTCAAGGCGCTGAGCGCATCGTTCGAGTCGAAGCCTCCACAAGATGTGCTGGCCCATGCGCTGAAACAGTATGGCTCGGACATCGTTCTGGCCTGCAGCTTCGGCGCCGAGGACGTGGTGTTGCTGGATATGATCCAGAAGATCGCTCCGCGAACCAAACTCTTTTATCTGGACACGGATTTCCTCTTCAAGGAAACGCACGAGGTCAAGGACCGCCTGATCGCGAAGTACGGGCTGACGCCGGAGCAGGTCCTCAAGGTCACATCACTGCTGACGCCCGAACAGCAGGCGGCCCAGCACGGCGAGGCCCTCTGGACGCGCAACCC